>CAYRPP010000029.1:7924-12309 GCA_964426115.1 uncultured Lentisphaerales bacterium
CCCAAGGCACGCGTGTTCAACGCCGCCACCCCCTTGTCGAGCGGCGACTGGCTCGATCCCGCGCGCTGGACCGACGGCATCATCCCCGGCCTCTCCGATTCCGTCACCATATCCTCCGGCACGTGCGTCGTCTCCAACTATCTCGACGTCAAATCGGTCACGGTCGGCGGCAGCGCAAACCTCCTCGTCGCCGACTACGGAACATCAGGAGGATATGCCCGCGAGATCACGGCGAAGCTCACGGACGGCAATCTCGTTGTCGCGCAGGGCGGTGTCGCCGCGTTCGGCGGCACGACGGCCACGGCGGCGGGCGTCAAGGCGCAGACGTACAGTACCGCGCATTTTCCCTCGCGCGTCTCGCTTTCCGTCGCGGGCTGCGTTACGAACTCCGGCAGTCTCTCCGTCGGCGGCCGCGGCGGGATCTACATCACCAACACGCTCGGCGTCGTCGTCAGCAGCGAGTTTGTCATGGCCAACGGCTCCGTGACCGCGATCTACGCGGGCCGCGCCGAAAATCCGCTCATCCTTACTGGCCTTTGGTCGCAGGCGTCGGTCGTCTCGGCGTCGCGTTTCGAGCTCCTGGGCACGGCGGTCCTCTATTCCGAGAACGACGGCTGGTCGGGCAATCCTGTTCGCTTCGAGACGGACGGTGATTTAACGGTCGGCGCATCCGCGAGGGTCGATACAATTTCGCGCGGATACAACTACTTCCGCGTCCCGGCGGACATGAGCGACGACTATCCCGCGGACATGCCGTACGTGGACTCCAGCTTCCGCAACTTCACCTACGCTCCCGGACGCGCGCCTGCCGGCGCGTACGTCATCGCCGCCCACGGCGGCGGCGGCAACGCCCCGACATACGGCTGGCCTCTCGCCGCGTATCTCCCCGGCTCGCCCGGAAACCTATATTCCACCATGCACCGCGGCTCGGGCAGCATCGTCGTTATCGCGGACAGAATGAAAATCGACGGCACGCTCACCGCATTCGGCGGCGAGTACAACGACCACGGCTCGCCCTCCGCCGGCGGCATCATGCTCGTCGCCGGCAGCTACGAGTTCAGCCCCGAAGCAATCATCACGGCAGAGGGACCGTATAACAGGATGTCGCAGATGAGCGGCGCATACGGTGCGGGCGGACGCGTGTCGATCCTCTGCAGTTTCGGCGACGCCGACTTGGCGACAATCGTTTCCGGCGCGGCGCCCGGGGATGTCGTCATCCGCGACGCCTTCGACTACGAGTTTTCCGCCTCCATCGACGCCCTCTCCGGCAAAAACATCAACCTCAAACGCGGATCGAACAACGGGACAACCTGCTTCGCCCGTCCCGTCTCGCTCCCCGTGTTCCTCGTCGCCGCCAGAAGCAACAACGGCACGACCGGAAACGACGGCATGAAGTGGGACGGCGTCTCCGCCGGCTACGGCACCCGCACCTACGCATCCGGCGCGACCGTGACGCTTACACAGACTGCCACCGCGCCGATCGTCGCGGACGGCTCCGTCTGCGTTTTCGCCGGATACGAGGCCTACGACATCAACGACCGAGCGACGCCCGTAAACACCGGTGCCGTGAACGCCGTCACGCTCACGGTGGACCGCGACTGGCTCGTCGTCTGGCTCTATAATGTCGCCGGTTTCGTCATGACTGTCCCGTCCAGTGATCAAGGCTCGATTGTCTATGCCGGCCCCGAGGGCGACGAGACCTACGCCAACGGCGCGGTTGCCGAAATCGTCGTGTTGACCGGACACGAGACCGGCGACATCATCGCCGATCCCGCCGCCGGCTACGAGTTCCTCTGCTGGGACGGCGATGTTCCGTTCGGCATGAGCGCACAGAATCCGATACGCTTCACCGGCGACGCCGAGCGCACGATACGCCCCGTCTTCCGCGAGGCGCAGTCCGCCACGACCCGCACTTTCACCGCCGGATCCTCGACGGCCCGCGGCTACTGGACCAACCCCTCGTTCTGGACTCCGGCCGGAATCCCCGGCCCGAACGATGACGTCATTATCAATGCCGGCGAGTGCGTGGCCTCCAACTACATCGCGGCGAAGTCGATCACGATTAACACTGATGGCAAACTCAAGGTCGGCGGCCACGGCAAAAACATCGGAGACCCGGTGAACGCCAACGAGCGTTCCGGCGAGATGAACGCCGACATCGGAAACGCCTTTCTCCCCACCGCTAACGAGATCCTGCACGAGACGCGTGTTGTCGTCAGCGGCAACGTCACGCTCAACGACAACGGGCAGCTCGGCATCGGCGGTATCACCCCGCACCAGCGCTGGCAGGATGTATCGATCGGCGGCAATCTCACGCTCAACGGCACGTCCGTCATGCTCGTCTCCGGCGGCGAGACCAACGCAACCTTCAACCACATCACCGGTACCGCCTGGCTCCGCATCGGCGGCGTCTTCGCGATCAATGACACCGCCAAATTCGTTCCGCAGAGCGAGCGTTACACCGGCGGCAGCGTCAAGGTCGCGTGCCGCAGGTTCGTCCTCGCCGCCGACGCAAAGGTCGATGCCCTGCGACGCGGCTACGGACAGTATCTTCTCCGTGATCCCACGACACTCGCTCCCGGCGGAAGCTCCGTCGTCGGAGCGATTGCCGCCGGCGTCTACGGCGGTACCGGCGGCAAAACATACGGCTACGAGTACGCCCCGATCCATCCCGGCTCTCCCCGCGGCACGTACAATACGGGCTTCTCATCTGGCGGCGGGCTCATCCGAATCCACGCCTCTTCCATGGAAATCGCTGGAACGCTCGACGCCAACGCCGGCGACCCGACCGGCGCGGACTACGGTCACGGCGGCGCGTCCGGCGGCGGCATCTGGCTCACAGCGGCGCAAACGGTCAAATATTCCGGAACGCCCTCGATTCTCGCCCGAGGACAAAGGGCTCACTATAGCGCCGCTGGCGGAGGCGGACGCATCGCCATTACGCTCACACCTGACCAGAGGATAATCGACCAGCTAACCCTGACCGGCACGCATCCGGAGGTCGTCCTCAAATCGATCGACCGCACGGCGTTCACCAACGCCTTCCCGAACGTCAGCGCCAGCGCCGACGTCGACCGCAGCATCGACTACTCCGCCAGCAGCCCTGACGGCACCTTCAGCTACACCGACCTCATCCCGAGAGGATCACTGATTTGGTTAGAATAATTCATAAAGGACACTGCTCATGAACGACAACAAACTGAAAATCGGAGTCTTCGGCGCATGGCGCGGAAACTCATACGTCAACCATTTCCGCCAGGATCCGCGCAGCGAGGTGGTCGCGGTATGCGACCGCAGTCAGAAGGCTCTCGACGGCTTCAAGGACATCGAGGGACTCATACTGGCGAAGGATTTCGACACCTTCGTGGCGGAAGGCAAAAAGGCCGGAATGGCCGCCGTTTTCCTCGCAAACCACTTTCACCAACACGCGCCTTTCGCCATCAAGGCGATGGAGGCCGAACTCGACGTGGTCAGCGAGTGCACTGCAGCCGGAACACTCAAGGAATGCGTCGAGCTGGTGGAAGCTGCGGAGCGCACAGGCAGGAAATACATTCTGGCCGAGAACTATCCGTTCAGCACTTTCAACCTAGAACTGACACGCGTCGTCAAGGGCGGTACGCTCGGCACTCTGCAGTACGCCGAGGGCGAGTACAACCACGCCGTCGACGCGGCGACAAAGAAACATCTTGCGCCGACGGAGTTTCACTGGCGCAACTATACTCCCCGCACGTATTACGTGACGCACGCTCTCGGCCCGATCATGTACGCCACCGACACGATGCCGCAATATGTGTCCGCCCGTTCGGTTCCGTCTCAGCTTTGCAGCGAAATGGGCAAAGACTGCTGGGCGAGAGTGAGCGACGGCACGGCCATGATGTTCTGCGAGATGGACAACGGCATGATCGCGCGCTTCACCGGCTGCTCCGCAATGGGCAGCGACTACAGCCGCTACCGCATCTGCGGCGACAAGGGCGGCGTCGAGGCCGGTCACAACATTGCCGGCGGCAACGTCCGCATCTTCTATCATGGCTTCACCCGCCCGGAGAACGCGGTCAGCAACGTGATCACCTACAACGCCGACCTATCAGCCATGGGCGAGAAAGGCATACTCGCAGCGAAGGCCGGACACGGCGGCGGCGACTACTGGATCGCGCAGAACGCCATCGAATGCTTCCTCGACGATGCGAAACCGTGCTTCGACGTCTACCAGGCCGTGGCGATGTCAACCGTCGGCATTCTCGGCTGGCGCAGCTGTCTCAACCACGGCGAAAACTTCAAGATTCCCGATTTCCGCAACAAGGCCGAGCGCGCCGCCGTCCGCGACGACGACCTCACGCCGTTTCCCGACGCCGAGGGCAAAGGCGCGACACTGCCGTGCTCGCTGC
>CAYRPP010000030.1:0-11889 GCA_964426115.1 uncultured Lentisphaerales bacterium
TGATCGACGCCCGCCAGGTCTTTGTCAACCGGCAGTGCATCTGGATGGCGCGCCATGCCCTGCAGGGCGGCGACACGGTCGACGCGCGCGTTTCCGATCCGCGTCCGGAGGCGCCACGCCGCATCCGCATCCTGAACGAGACGGAGCACTACCTCTTCGTGGACAAGCCGTGCGGCATGCTCTCGATCGGTCCGGGCGGACTCGAGGAGCTCCTGCGCGCCCAGACGGGCCAGCCCGCGCTGCGCTGTGTCCACCGCCTCGACCGCGACACCTCGGGCTGCCTGCTGGTCGCGCGCGGCGCCGAGGCCTTCAACCGCGCCGTGTCGGTCTTCAAGACGCGGCGCGTCAGCAAGCACTACGACGCGCTGGTCGTGGGCCGCCTCGGACAAGCGGTTACGACGATCGACACGCCACTCGGCGGCGAGCCGGCACGCACGCACGTCCGGCGCCTGGCCGTGACCGACGACGTCTCCCTGGCGCACGTGCGCATCGAGACCGGACGCACGCATCAGATCCGCCTGCATCTGGCCGCCGTGCGCCACCCGGTCGTCGGCGACCGTCTGCACGGTCTCAAGACCAGCCGCGATCCGCGTTTTCTGCGCGTGCCGCGACAGATGCTGCATGCTTCCGAGTTGGAGCTCGACGACCCCATGGGCCGGGGACGGCTGCACGGCCACAGCCCGCTGCCGGCCGACTTCCGCCGATGCCTTGAGATCTTCGGCCTGGGAAAACGGTAGTCCGCGCCATGTCGGAAGCTGTCTTCCGTTTTCTGCCCCCTTCGCTGGCCGAGCGTGTCCACCGCCTGGGCATACGCGTGCGGCGTCCGGTCCGCGGGCGTGGCGAAGGGCTGCACCGCTCGCCGGAGTACGGGGCCTCGGTGGAGTTCGCCGAATACCGCCCCTATTCGCCCGGCGATCCGCCCAACCGCATCGACTGGCCGGTATACGCGCGCTCGGACCGCTACCTGATCCGCCAGAGCCTGGAGGAGACGAGCCTCGTGGGAACGGTGCTGCTCGACAACTCCGGTAGCATGGCCTACCGCGAGGCGGGTCCCTGCGCGAAGCTCGAGTACGCCTGTTTCCTGGCCGCCGGCCTCATGTACGCGCTAGTGGCGCAGGGCGATGCCGCCAGCCTCTTCACCTTCGGCACGCGCCTCGGGCACACGCTGCCGCCGACCGGCACGCTGGCCGGACTGCGTCCACTGCTGGCGACCCTCGAGACGCTGAAGGCCGAGGGCGGCGGCGACATCGGCACGGCCCTGCTGGAGGCGGCCGACCGCCTGCCGCCGCGTAGCCTGGTGGTCTGCATCTCCGACTTTCTCCAGGAGCCCGCGGCGATCCTCCATGGCCTGCGGCGGCTCGGACACGACGGGCACAACGTGATCCTCCTCCACGTAATGGACGGCGGCGAGCGGCGCCTGGCATTCGGGGGCGTCTCGGAACTGCGCGAGTTGGAAACCGGCCGGCGGCTGACCATCGAGGTGGACGACATCCGCCAGGACTACGAGCGCGCCGTGGAGGACCACATCGGGAGGCTCGGCCGGGCCTGCGCCGAGACACTGGGCGACTACCATGTGCTCGACACGCGCGAGGCGGTTGACGCCGCCCTGCTGCGCCTTCAGGGGAACCGGCGGTGACCTTCCTCGCGCCTCTCATGCTCTGGCTGCTGCCGCTCAGCCTGCTGCCGGTGGTCTTCCACCTGTTCTTCCGCGTGCGTCGCCGGCCGCGGCCTTTCTCCTCGCTGCTCTTCTTCCTGGCCGCCGATCCGCGCCTGAGCGCGCGGCGCCGCATCCGCGAATGGCTGCTGCTGGCCTTGCGCTGCCTCATGCTCCTGTCGCTGCTGCTGGCGCTGGCGCGGCCCGTGCGGCGCGGACGCGGGCGCGGCGGCGTCAGCCTGGTAGCGGTGCTCGACAACTCGGCCTCGATGCAGTCCGCGGGGCCCGCCGGCGAGAGCCGGCTATCGCGCGCGGTGGCCGCCGCGACGCTGCTCTGCGAGGACGACGGAGTGGCCTCCGCGGCCTTGGCCACCACGGTGCCGGACGCGCCGGCCGCGATGCCGCCGGGCTTGACGGCCGACCGCGCGCGGCTGCGCGCGGCGCTCGGCTCGATCCGCGCGACACACGCCTCCGGCGAGCCGCTGCGAGCGCTGCAGGCGGCCATCGGCACGCTGCGGGGCGCGGTCCGCAATTTCGGCGAGGTGCATGTTTTCACCGATTTCCAGGCGGCCGAGTGGGAGCCGGTGCTCGGAGAACTGTCCCTGCCGCCGGGCATCGCGCTGTTGATGCACGATGTGGGGGACGACGACGACCTCGCGGGCAGCGTGAGCCTGGAAGCGCTCGCGCCGCCGGCGCGGCCGCTGCTGGCCGGCCGTCCCTGGAAGGCGCGCGTCCGGCTGCGGAACGCGGCTGACGCCGATGCCGAAGTCTTGCTGAATGTGCAGTCCGGCACATCCGGCGGACAATACCGGGATGCGGTCAAGGTGCCCGCACGCGGCGAGCGCGAGATGGCGGTCGCCCTGCCTGCGCCGGCCGCCGGGGAACAGCGCGTGCATGCCTGGCTCGATGGCCGGTCGGCTGGCGCCGCGTCCGTGGCCTGGCTGACAGTCACCGCCTCCGAAGGCGCGGAGGCGCTCCTCGTCGGCGGTGCCGCGCCGCATGGCCTGCTGGCCCCGGCGCTTGCGCCAGGCGACGACGGTGCCCTCACGGGGCTCCGCGTCGGCAGCGTACCACCCGAAGCCCTGGCCGGACGCCTGGCGCAGCCGCCGCGGCCAGCGCTGGTGACGGCCACGGCGGAGCAGCTGGCCAGGGCGGATGTCGCCGCTCCGCTGCATGCCTTTCTGATGGAGGGCGGACAGGCGCTGGTGGCGCCGCAAGCCGGCGGCACGGCACCGCCGCCGCCGCTCCCCGACTGGTGCGGCATGCGCTGGAACGAAGAATTCCGCTACGAGTCGGGGGCCGAATGGCGGGTGCTGGAAGCCGATGACACGCTCTGGGACGAGTTGCGCGCAGCCGACGGCGCGCCGCTCTGGCGCGGCATTAAAGTGTTCCGGGCACATCCGCTGCTCGCGGACGGGGTGGCGGCGCTGGCGGGGCTCGATGCGCGCCGGGTGCTGCTGGCGCGGCGGAACGTGGGGCGTGGCAGCGTGGTGGTCTCGGGCGTGGCCTGGGATCCGACCTGGAGCAGCCTGCCACACAAGGCTTCCTTCGTTGCCTTCGCGCAGGGGCTGGCCCTGGCGGGCGTTGGCGGCTTCACGGGCGCGCAGGGGATTGCCGGACGTCCGCTGTCCGGCATTGCGGCACAGAAGACGGATGCGCCGCCGCCGGACGCGGTCATCGAGGTTCTGGCGCGGGAAGGTGACCAGGGGCTCTGGCAACTAACGCCTTCCGAGGCGCGGCTGCCGGCGCGCGCCGGCATCTACCAGTTCACGCAGGGGACGGTGGTGCGCCAGATGGCAGTGTGCGGCGATCCCCGCGAGTCCGTGACGCGCCGCGTGCGCGGCGACAAGGTGCCGGCCCTGGCCGCCGTGCCGCACCAGGTCATCCGCGCCAGGAGCGCCACGGCACGCCAGCAGGCGGTTGCGCGGCTGCGCCGCGGCCGGAGCCTCTTCGCACCGCTGCTGCTGCTGGCCATCGCCGCCATGCTCGGCGAGCTGTGGGTGGAAGGCTGGCGGCACAGGCCGCGGCGGAAAGATGAAGGATGATCAGGCGCCGAAGATCCGCGTGCGGAAGATGAAGAAGACCGCGCCCAGGAGGCAGACGCCGGCGCCCAGGTAGTCCAGCGTCGGACGTTCCTTCAGAAAGAGGATTGAGAAGGGTACGAAGACGCCGAGGGTGATGACCTCCTGCAGAATCTTGAGCTGCCCCACGGTCATGACCTGGTGTCCGATGCGGTTGGCCGGCACCTGGAGCAGGTACTCGAAGAGCGCGATGCCCCAACTGCAGAGGGCCGCCACCAGCCATGGCCGGTGGCTCATGTTCTTCAGATGGCCGTACCAGGCCATGGTCATGAAGACGTTGCTGCAGCAGAGCAGGAAGATCGTGACGAGGATGCGGTTCATGGATTTGTCGGCAGGATAGCGCATTGCGCCGATGACGTCCAGCGGGGGTGTTCGGCCCCATACTGCGAACTCACATGTGGCATGGGATCTGCTTGACATTGGCGCATGTCATGCATGATTCAAGCCTGCGGACGACGTCGCGGCACGCCGCTCCTGTCGGCGATGGTGCTGGCCGCGGCCGGCGCAGCTACAGCGCTGGCCGCCGGCGACACCCCGCGCATCGGCCGTCTGCCGCTAGGGGACACGTGGGTGCCGGCCGACATGCGCCTCGCCATTGTAGCGCCCGACTGGAAGGAGGTCGTCTACCTGGACTCCGCCGCCGGGCTGCAGGCCGTGACGCGGCCGGACGGTCGCCACTGGCGCGTCCAGTTGCCGCCGGGCACCCTGGGCGGCGGCGCGCTGCTGGAACAGAGCATCCGTCGCGTGGGCGACGACCTGGCGGTGGACATCAGCGTCTCCAACCTCGGAACGCAGGCGCTGGCCGGCGTTTTCCTGATGCTCAACGTGCCGGCGCCGGACTTCGCCGGCGGCAGTTTCCGCATCGACGAGACCCGCGGCGACCTGCCTCTTGTTCCCGGCGAGCCGCACCTGCGCATCCGCGAGGGATCGCAATGCACCCTCTGGAACGCCGACGGCACCCGTGGCGTATCCCTCGGCTCGGACACCCTCTTGCGCCTGCTGGTGCAGGACGGACGCCGCTGGGGGCCCGAGTTCTCCGTCCTGGCCACGCTGCATGCGGGCACCCCGCCACCAGACCGCATCCTGCGGCGCAGCATCGTGCTCTCCGCGCTCGGCGCGCCGCGGCCGCCGGCGCCGGCGGGCGCCCTGACCATCGATCCCGTCCGGCGCATGGGCGTCTTTGAAGGTTTCGGCGGCAACTTCTGTTTCGGTCTCGACGACCCGGTGACCGAACAGGTGCGCCGAAGGCTGCGGCCGCGCGTGGCACGCATCCGCCTGCATCTGGACGACCTCCGCCCGCCGCCCGCCGGCAGCCGCGATCCGCATGCCGACTGGATGCGCATGCTGTCCGCGGCCGACCGCCCGTGGAGCGATCTGTGGCAGAGCCTCGGTTTCGCGGCGACGCTGCACCGCGACGGCACGCGGCTCCAGATCAGCACCTGGCGCGTCCCGGCCTGGATCCTCGCCCATTCCCCAAAACACGACCAGAACCGCATTGCTCCCGGACACTACGAAGACCTTGCCGGCATGGTCGCCGCCTATCTCGATTACCTGCGCCGGTCGCGCGGGGTCGTGCCCGAGACCTTCTCCTTCAACGAGCCCGACTGGGGCGCCAACGTCATCTTCACCCCGGAGGAGCACCGCGACGCACTGCTCGCCGTCAACCAAGCGCTGCTGCGCCGCGGCCTGGAGACGCGCCTCATGCTCGGCGACATCTCCACCGCCGCGCGCGCCGGCACGGAATACCTCGCTCCCGTGCTGACCAACAGCGTCCTGATGGCGCGGGCCGCGGGAATCTCCTTCCACGCCTGGGACGAGGCCGAGGAGGCGGACTACGCCGCCTGGCGCGCGCTCGCCGAACAAACCGGCCTGCCGCTGATCGTCGGCGAGATCGGCGCCGACCCTCATTGGCGCGAGGTGCAGTTGCACGGCTACGACTACGCGCTGCGCGAGATGGCGCTCTATCTCGACGTGCTTCGGCAGGTCCGGCCGCGGCAGGTGTTATACTGGGAATACGGATCCAGCTACGCCCTGCTGCCGCCGGAAACCCTTCGCGAACGCCATCCCGAAAGCGAGCGCCTAGCCCTGCAGCAGCACTTGGCGGCGTTCACCCCGCCGGGATCCGAGGCCATCGCCTGCCACAGCCCCATCAAGGCGGTCTCGGCCGCGGCCTTCGCCTTTCCACAGGACGGCCACGAGGGCTATACACTGCATGTCGCCAACTTCGGCGCGCAAACGACCCTGGCAATCGCCGGCTTCCCGTCCAGCATCCGTCGGCTAAACGTGACCGAGACCTCGCAGGGCGTCTGCTTCCGCGCCCGGCGCTCCGTGCCACTCGCGTCCGGCGCCGCCCGCGTCACGCTACCCGCACTCTCCCTGACGACCTTCACCACCGTTGAGCGTTGATGGCAGCCTTCCTGGCGGCCTCGCGCCGCATATGCTAAACTGGCGCCAAACCATGGATGCAACGCCCCTCGCCCCGGCGGCCTTCCCCGAGACGGCCGACATCGAAACCTCAAACGACGACTACGCCACCCGCTTCAAGGGCGCCACTGGCGCATGGATGCTCGCGGTACAGGCGCGGATGACGCGCGCGCTCCTAGGAAACCGTCCGCGCGGCTCCCTGCTCGACGTCGGCGGCGGCCATGGCCAGCTCGCCTTTCCGCTGGCCGACGACGGTTGGAACGTGACCGTTCTCGGCAGCGCGCCGAGTTGCCGCGCGCGCATCGCGGCCCTGGCCGATGCGCAGCGTTGCACCTTTACCGTCGGCAACGTGATTGACCTCCCCTACCCCGACCGCCACTTCGATGCCGTGATCTGTTTCCGCCTGCTGACGCACTGCGAGCGCTGGCCACAGCTCGTCCGCGAGCTCTGCCGCGTCGCGCGCGGCCCCGTGATTGTCGACTATCCCACCAGCCAGAGCGTCAACGCCATCGCCCCGGCGCTCTTCTCCGCCAAGAAGAAGATCGAGCGCAACACGCGCACCTGGCGCCTCTTCCGGCACGCCGAGGTGACCGAGGCCTTCGCCGCGGCCGGTTTCCGCATCATCGCGCGGCGCAAACAGTTCGCACTACCGATGGTGCTCCACCGCGCCCTCCACTGCGCGCCGCTCTCGGCCAGCCTCGAGGCTCTCTGCCGCGGTGTCGGCCTCACCGCCCTGGCCGGTTCACCTGTCATTCTGCGCGCGGAACGCGAGGCAACCGGATGACGCGCTCGCTGACGCTGCGCCTGCTGACCGAAGTCTCGCCCCGGCTTCTGACGCGGTTCGTCGCGGACGGCGCCCTCGGCAGCGTCAGGAGCATCGGTCGCTTCGAGCGGCGGCGGCGGCGCGGCGAACCCTTTTTCCCTGCCTTTATCTTCATCAGCATCACCAACGCCTGCATGTTGCGCTGCAAGGGCTGCTGGGTGACCCGGGAGCCGGTCGTCCACATGACGCCCGGCTGTTTCGAACAGATTGTCCGCGACGCGCGGGCGCAGGGTTGCCGCCTCTTCGGCATCCTCGGCGGCGAGCCCCTCCTACATCCGGAATGGCAGGCGATGCTCGCGCGTTTTCCCGACTGCTACTTCCAGCTCTACACCAACGGGCTGCAGTTGGACGACACGGTCGCCCGGCGTCTGGCCGCGCTGGGCAACGTGACACCGGTCATCAGTGTCGAGGGCGGGCCCGCCGCCGCCGCCGACCGGCGCGGCACGGACGAGGCGCAGCCCGCCGCCCTGCGCGCCGTGGCCGCCTGCCACCGCGCGCGGCTGGTCACCGGTGTGGCCACCAGCGTCTGCCGATCGAGCTTCGACGATGTTGTCGCGACGGATTACATCCGTGAGATGGCCGAACGCGGCGCCCACTATCTCTGGTACTACATCTACCGGCCGGGCGGCGAGAATCCCGTCCCCATCGAGGCGCTCGATGCGGAGCAGATCCTCCGGCTGCGCACGTTCCTCGTCAACGAGCGCGGACGCCATCCGATCGTGCTCATCGACACCTACTGGGACGATCAGGGGCGTGCGCTCTGTCCCGCGGCCATGGGCATCAGCCTGCACATCAACCCGTCCGGCGACATAGAGCCGTGCCCGCCGGTCCAGTTTTCCGACTGCCGGGCGACGCCGGACACGCCGTTGGCCGCGACGGTCGCCTCATCCCGCTTCCTTGATACTTTCCGCCGGGAGGTCGCGGCCCGCACGCGCGGTTGCCTGCTGCTCGACCGACCCGAACTGCTAGCGCCGATCGTGCATCAGGGCGGCGCGCACGACACCAGCGGTCGCTCCGGCAACCTCTGTGCCATCACCGGTCGTCCGCCCTGCGCAGGACACGACCTGCCCGGACACGAGATTCCCGAACGACGCTGGGCCTACCGGCTGGCCAAGCGCAAATGGTTCTTCGGATTCGGCGCCTATGGCTGACCTGCACCATCCCATGCATGAAACTCCGGCGGAGGCGGCGCTGCCGCTGCCGCCCGCCGATCCGGCGATCCTCGCCCAGTGGCGCCGCTGGGCCGACGCGCATGTTGCCCGCGAACACCTGCTGCCGCCGCTTTCGCGCGACGAGCTCGTCGCGCATGCCGACTGGCTCGTCCGGCATCACGGACTGCCGCCGAAGCACATGAATCTTGTCGCCCTGTTCGTCAGCAACGCCGTCTGGAGCGGGGTGGTCGCCGGGGTGCCCTTTGACCGGCGCCTGCTGCTCCTGCCGCTCTGCCTGAGCAACCGCGCCCTGTGCCGCGGCGAGCGCGACGAAGTCGGCCTGATCTGCGCCCAATGCGGCGCCTGCGTCCTGAACATCATCGTCCGCGAGGCCCATCGTCTCGGCATGGTCACACTGATCGCCGAGGGCGCCTCCGTCGTCCGCATGCTGCTGGCCGACGGCAAGATCGACGCGGTCATCGGCGTCGGATGCCTCGACACACTGACCCGACTCTTCCCCGATTTGTCGCGTCACGCGATTCCCGGCATTGGCGTGCCGCTGCTGACCACCGGCTGCCAGGCCACCACGCTGGAGGTCGAGAGCCTGCTGGAATTGATGCGGGAGCAGGCCCCTCATTCGAGCGCCCGCCTGCCCGACCTCGACACGCTGGAGCGCACGGTGCGCGCGTGGATGACGCCGGAAGCGCTGGATGGCACCCTCGGAGATCCCGCGGCGACAGAGGTCGAGCGGCTGGCGCGGCGCTGGCTGGCCACCGGCGGCAAGCGCTGGCGTCCGTTGCTGACGGTCGCGGTACAGGCCGTCCTGCGCGGCGAGACCGCGATCGGCGAGGCGCGCCTGACCGCCCTGGCGGTGGAGTGCCTGCACAAGGCCTCGCTGATTCACGACGACATCGAGGACGGCGACACCGAGCGCTACGGCCAGCCCACGCTGCACACGGTCCACGGCATACCGGAGGCGATCAACGTCGGCGACTTCCTGATAGGCGAGGGATACCGTCTGCTGCTTGATCTGCCGCTCGATGCCGCCACGAAGGTGCGGATGCTCCAGGCGACGGCGGCGGGTCATCATGCGATGTGCCTGGGGCAAGGAGAGGAGCTGGCCTTCGCGTCGCCGCCTGCGCCTTTATGCCTGGCGGCATTCATCCAGCTCTGCGAGCGCAAGACGGGGGCCGCCTTCGAGGTGGCCATCCTGCTCGGGGCGGTCCAGGGCGGGGCCGACGAGGAGACCTGCGCCCCGCTGCGCCGCTTCAGCCGCGCGCTCGGCGTGGCCTACCAGATCCGCGACGACCTGGCGGACGCCGCGCGGCCCGCGGGCGGCGACCTCGATGCGCGCCGTCCCTCGGTGCTGCTGGCCCTCGCCTGCGAGAGCGACGATCCCCGTGTGGCGACGGCGCTCCAGGCCTTCTGGCGGCGCGCCCCCGATCCGATGGCCGCCGCCCGCGAACTGACCGAGGCGCTCCGCGCCGCCGGCCAGTTCGAACGCGCCGAGCAACTGGCCGCGCACCATCTCCATACCGCCGAGCGCGCCCTGGCCGAACTGCACCACGTCGGCCTCAAGCGGTTGCTGCGCCGCATCGCCACGCGGCTGCTCGAAACGGCAGGCTAGGGTGGGACCGGACGTCCCGGACGGCCAGCACTGACCAGCATATCGCTGTCCGGGACGTCCCGCGCCACAGTCCCCTCGCCCACCGTATTCGTCACCGCTTTGTTCTGGCATGCCCGCCGGCAATTGCACTGCATTTGGAAGAGTGTTATGCTGCCTCACATTGTCATGCGCCAGGGATTGATTTTCAATGATGCTCTTTGCGCTGCCGGCATGGTCGCTGCATTGCCGCTGCTGGCTCCCCGCCCTGCCGCCAGCGCGCGGCAGCGCTGTGTCACGGTGCTTATGGCCGCCGCGATGGCCGCCGCCGTGCCTCCGCTGCGCGGCGCCCCGTCCGCGGCCTTCAGGCGCACTATCGAGCGCGTGACCTCCCTCGATCCAGCCGAGGCGGTCTCGGTCTACGGCGCCCGCTGCGTGGCGCTGATCCACGAGACGCTGCTCGAATACGACTACCAGGCGCGGCCCTACCGGCTGATTCCCGGCCTGGCCGCGGATCTGCCGCGGGTCAGCGCCGACGGGCTCGAGTACACCTTCCGCATCGCCGACGGCGCCCGCTTCCACCCCGACCCATGCTTTGGCCGCGACCCCGGCGGTGCGCCGCGCGGACGCGAGGTCGCCGCGGACGACGTGGTCTTCTCGCTCAAGCGCCTCGCCGACGCCAAGCTCGCCTCGCCTGGATATTGGATCCTCGACGACCGCGTCGCGGGACTCGACCGCTTCCACGAGGCGTCGCGCGCGGCCGCCCCGACCGACTACTCCATGGAGGTCGCGGGACTCGCCGCGCCCGACCCCCGCACGCTGCGCATCCGTCTCACGCGCCCCTGCCCTCCCTTCGTCTGGATGCTGGCGATGCCCTACACCGCCGTCGTCGCGCCCGAGGCGGCCGCGGCCTACGGCCGCGGGCTGGGCGATCATCCCGTGGGCTCCGGTCCCTACCGCCTGGGCGAATGGCGGCGCAACTACCGCATGGCCTTCGAGCGGGCGCCCGGCTGGCGCGGCTGGCGCGAGGGGCCGGCCGCCGCGCGTCCGGAAGATCCGCTGCAGCCCTATGACCGCCTGCTCTTCCCGGTCATGGACGATCCATCGACCCAATGGCTCGCCTTCCTTTCCGGCGAGCTCGATCTGCAGGGAGAGATCGCCCGCGATAGTTGGGAGCTGGTCGTCGATCCGCGGGGCGAGCTGCGCCCCGGACTGGCGGCGCGGGGCATAACCCTGAGCTCGATGCCGACTCTCGAGGTCGCCTACATCGGCATCAACATGCATGATCCGCTGCTCGGCACCAACCGCCTGCTCCGCCAGGCGCTGAATTGCGCCTTTGATTCGGCACGCTGGGTGCAGTACTACCAGGGGCGCGCCATCGCCGCCAACGGAGCCGTTCCGCCCGGCGTCGCGGGCCACATCGAGGATCCCGCACCCTACGCCTTCGACCTTGACCGCGCGCGGGAGCTGATGGCGCGGGCGGGATACCCGGAAGGACGCGATCCAGCCACAGGACGGCGCCTGCGGCTAGTCCTAGACCTGGGCCGAACCAGCCAGGATGTGCGCGAGTCGACGGAACTGATCGTCGCCTTCATGTCGCGCATCGGCGTGGATCTCGTCGCCGACTACCACAACTGGCCCGCCTTTCTGGCGAAGGTCGCGCAGGGCCGTTCGCAGCTCTTCCGCATCGGATGGGTCGGCGACTATCCGGACGCCGAAAACTTCCTGCAGCTCTTCTACGGGCCGAACCGATCCCCGGGGCCCAACCGCTGCAACTACCGCAACGCGGCCTACGACGCCCTCTACCTCAGGGCGCTCGCCGCCGCCGACAACGAGGAGAGGATGCGTCTCTACGGGGAAATGCAAGCCATCATCCGCGAGGAGTGTCCCTGGATCTTCATGAGTTTCGCGCGGGCCTACAGCCTCAGTCACAGCCACGTCGCCGACTACCGCCCGCACGACTTCCCCTACGGCATGGAGAAGTACCTGCGGCACCGAATTGCACCGTGTGGTGCTTTTCATTAGAATGTATTTTTTCGCACTAGCCCCAGGCGAACCAAAATGGCAGGAATTTTCAAAGCATACGACATACGCGGCATCTACGGACGCGACCTGACCGACGCGGTGGCCGAGCGCATCGGACGCGCCTACGC
>CAYRPP010000031.1:0-11739 GCA_964426115.1 uncultured Lentisphaerales bacterium
AGCGCAGGTACTCGGGCAGGAGCGCCTCGAAGTCCGAACCGATGAAGACGTTGCGGACATAGAGCTGCAGTCCGTGCTTGCGGTTCGGCAGGAAGAGGTCGAAGGGCGGCTTCTCCGGAAGGAAGAGCAGAGCGCGGAACTCGAGCTGGCCCTCGGCGGCGTAATGGATAGTGCGCATGGGCGCGGAGTAGTCGTGGGTGAGGTGCTTGTAGAACTCGGCATACTCCTCGGCCTTGATCCCGCTCTTGTCGCGGCGCCAGAGCGCGCGCATGGTGTTTAGCGGCTCGGACTTGGGATCGATCTCCTTGCCGTCGACCGCCAGGCGGATGGGGTAGGAGATGAAGTCGGAATAGCGCTTGACGAGCGACTTGATCTGCCACTCCTCGATCAGGCGCTCGTGCTCCGGCATCAGCTCGATGGTGATCGTGGTGCCCGGGGTCTGGCGGTCGGAGGGGCCGGTCGTGTAGCTGCCCTGTCCGTCAGAGATCCAGCGCACGGCTTCCTGCCCCTCGCCGCGGCGTAGGGAGTCGACGGTGACCTTGCGCGCAACCATGAAGGCGGCGTAGAAGCCTACGCCGAACTGGCCGATCAGGTCCGGCGCGTTGGCACCCGCCTCCTGCTTCAGAGTGTCGAGGAAGGCCTGCGAGCCCGAGCGCGCGATCGTCCCCAGGTTCGCCTCGGCCTCCTCGGCGTTCATGCCGATACCGTTGTCGCTGATCCGCAGCGTGTGTGCGGCCTTGTCGGCGACGATGCCGATCTCCCACGCGGGCGAGTCGGCCACGATGGTCTTGTCCGTGAGACCCAGGTATTGGGCGCGGTCGATGGCGTCGGAGGCGTTGGAGATCAGCTCGCGCAGGAAGATCTCCTTCTTGGAATAGAGCGAGTGGACGACGAGGTCGAGCACCTCGCTGACCTCGGCCTTGAAGGCGTGTTTCTTGGTCTTGATGTTCATCTACCGGGTTTCCTGGAACAGGGGGCGCCACCGCGGCGACCGCCGAACGCGCATCATTATAGATAGGTGCATGGGTTGCCTGCAAGCACTCGTGGTCCTTCGGTTGTGTTTGGTTAGCCATGGCATTTTCCACTGGCAACCAGGACGCAAGGCCATCGACTCCCCATTGACACCCCGCGCGGATGGGCCTATGTTGTTCCTGGCGCACTTGCACAGGTGTGCGCCGGGCATTGCGGACACCGCTGCAAAGGGAGGGCAATCCATGAACATGGTGAGCGAGCAGATCGAGGCGCGCGGCGTGCGCATGCCTTCGGTGCTGGCCGCGATGCGGCGGGTGCCGCGCCATTGTTTCGTGCCCGAGGCCGCCGCTGGCGCCCTATGATGCCATCCTGGTGACGGCGGCTGCGCCGGAGATTCCTCCGCCCCTGATCCGGCAATTGAAGGCGGACGGACGCCTGGTGATGCCGATCGGCACACCCGGTGGCGCCCAGGAGCTCGTTCTGATCGAGAAGACCGCACATGAGGCGATCCGCACGACGCCCGTGCTGCCGGTACGCTTCGTGCCCTTCACGCGTCTGCCGGATCATTGACAACCATCGGCCCGTCACGTATCCTGCCCTCCATGACACTTGACGCTGCACGGGCACTGCTGGAAGCGGAAGGCCAGGGCCATCTCCTGCGCTTCTGGGATCGGCTGGGCAATGACGAAAGGGGCCTTTTGCTGGAGCAGATTGCGGCGCTCGATTTCTCCCTGGTCCGCCGGATGCGGGAACAGCTCCGGAACCGTCAGGCGGCCTCGTCCGCGGCGGGGCCTGACCCCGAGCCGGTCGAGGTGATGGAACTGACGGCCGAGCGGCGCGCCCTGTCTGTGCTGCGCGGTGAATCGGCCCTTCGAGCGGGTCAGGTCGGCGTGGTGCTGGTGGCCGGTGGCCAGGGCTCGCGGCTGGGTTTCGACGGGCCCAAGGGGGCCTATCCCATCGGCCCCGTCAGCCAGGCCGTGCTCTTCTATTTCCACGCGCGCAAGGTGCGGTCGCTCTCGCGCTCCTACGACACGACCGTGCCGTTCTACATCATGACCAGCGAGTCCAACGACGCGGCCACGCGCGCCTGCTTCGCCGAAAACGGCTGGTTCGGCCTCAAGCCGGAATCGGTCTTCTTCTTCAAGCAGGGTATGTGGCCGGCGCTGGATGCGCAGGGACGGCTGATCCTCGATGCGCCGGGCCGCCTCTTCATGAGCCCGGACGGCCATGGCGGCACGCTCTCGGCCCTGCAGGCGAGCGGCGGACTGGACGACATGGCCCGTCGCGGTCTCCGTACGCTCTTCTATTTCCAGGTCGACAACCCCCTGGTCGAGGTGGCCGATCCCGCCTTTGTCGGGCTGCACCTGCTGGAGGAGGCCGACCTCTCCATCAAGGTCTGCGCCAAGCGCGACCCGCAGGAGGGCCTCGGTATGGTCGTGCAGCGGGCGGGACGCTGCGAGATGGTCGAATACACCGAGCTCACCGAGGAACAGAAGCACCGCCGCCGCGGGGACGGATCCCTCTACTTCAAATACGGCAGCGTGGCCATCCACCTCTTCCAGCTCGATTTCCTCAGGCGCGAGGCGACCGCCGGTCTGCCGATGCACATCGCCCACAAGAAGATCCCCGTCTGCGCCGACGACGGCACAGTCAAAACGCCTGCCAAGCCGAATGGCTACAAGTTCGAGAAGTTCATTTTCGACGTGCTGCCGCACGCGGACCGGGTGCTCAACCTGGCCTTCGACCGCGCCGAGGAGTTTTCACCGGTCAAAAACGCCTCCGGCGCCGACTCGCCGGACGCCTGCCGCCACGACCTGATCGCCAAGTGGGGGCGCTGGTTCGACGCCATCGGCGTCGACCTGCCGCGCGATGCCGATGGCTTTCCCGCAGTCCCCATCGAGATCGACCCGCTCTACGCCCGGACACCCGCGCAACTGAAGCAACGGCTCGATGAAGCGCCACCTTTGGATCTCCAGAATGCGATCTGGCTCAGGGACAATTGAAAGTGACGACCTCACGCGCCATTCGGTCGCTGCCCGGACGCCCCGGTCGGTTAGGTAAAACCGTTCTCTATGCCGTCACGGGCGCGCTCGTGGCCGTGCTGTTTCTGAAGGGAACCAACCTTCTTTACGGGAGCATCTTTCCCGTCCTGGCGAAGCAGTCCGCCGCCGTCTTCCTTGCGGGCACGTTCGCGGCCATAACCATCAGCTCCCTGCTCGTCGGCCTGCTGCTCGGCAAGTTCATGCCCAGCGCGGCCGGCAGCGGTATCCCGCAGCTCAAGGCGGCCTACCGCCTGGATGCCGGCCGGCTTCCATGGCGGGCTGCATGGGTCAAGCTGCTGGGCGGCATCATCAGTCTTGGCGGCGGCGCCAGCCTCGGGCGCGAGGGACCGACGGTCTACGCCAGCGGGGCGGCCGCCTCGGTCCTCGCCAACCGGCTGGGCGCCACGCCGCGGGAACGGATGGCGGCCACAGCCACCGGCGCCGCCGCCGGCCTGTCGGCCGCCTTCAACACGCCGCTGGCCGCCATCACTTTTGTTCTAGAGGAACTGGCCGGCGACCTCAATAGCCGCCACCTCGGCGGCGCCATCCTGGCGGCTGTGACGGGCGCCTTCTGCACCTGGTCGCTGGTGGGCCGTCATCCCGCCTTCGCCGTGCCGCCCGTGACGGCGGTTACCTGGCGCTGCTACCTGCTGACTCCGCTGGCCGCCGGCCTGGCGGCAATTGCCGGAGTCTACTTCCAGCGGCGCACGCTCTATCTGCGGCAGCGGATCCGCGACACCGCGCGGCTAACGACATGGCTGCGCCCGCTCATCGGCGGCTGGTGGGTCTGGCTCCTGGGCGCCAGCGTCTTCCTGGCGACCGGGCATCTGGGCGTCTTCAGTCTCGGATACGACGATCTGGCGCGGGCGCTCGAAGGATCCCTGCCGTGGAAAATCGGCCTGCTGCTGCTGGCGGCCAAGCTGACCGCCACGACGCTGATCTACGGCTGGGGCGGTTGCGGCGGCATTTTTGCGCCGACCCTCTTCTTCGGCGCGATGGCGGGGCTTGTCGTGGCCGGCGGCGTGCGGCAGCTCGGTTTCATGCTGGGAAGCGATGCCGAGCTCCTGCTGTCGCTCGTAGGTATGAGCGCCTGCTTTGGCGCCGTCGTCCGGGCGCCGCTGACGGCGCTCCTGATCGTCTTCGAGATGACCCACCGGTACGAGATCGTGCCGGCCCTGATGATCGGCACCGTGACGAGCCAGGCCATTGCCCGCCTCTTCGGCGGCAACCGCAATTTCTACGACGCGATACTCGATCAGGATGGCGTCGCTCTTCATTGACGCCGGCCTTCCGTCATGCGCTCCAACAAGCATCTCCGCCGCTTGATCGCCGTGCTCGCCATTCTGGTGGTTCTGGCCGGCGCGCTGACCTTCCCGTCGGGATGGGGCTGCCGGCTGGCCGAGCGGATCGCACGGAGAATCTATCCGGTCAATGCCATCCCCGGCCTCGTCTTCCGAGTCCGCCATGTATCCGCCACATGCCTGGATCTCGGCGGGGTGGTGCTGGGTTCCGCGACTGGGGCGCCCGGCATCGAGCAGATCACTGTGCGCTTCACGCCCCGTGGACTGCTGCGGCGCACCATCTCCTCGGTCGCTTGCGAGGGGCCGCATGCCCGGTTGGTTGTCGGTTCCAACCGGGTCACGCTCGTCGGCGCGGAGTTGCTTGAAGGGGTTCTCCACCGGAGGTCGCGCGGCGCCGCAGCCTCGCCCTGGCGACTCGGCGAGGCCACGGTGACCGGCCTGCGCGTGCAACTGGTGCCGGAACGGAATGACCATGGCTGGCCGGATGAGATCGGCGGCACCCTTCGCCTCCAGCACAAGGGTGGCGACAAGTATCAGGTGGCGGTGCGGGGCGCCGCGATGGATATCCCTTTCTGGGGGACGGCGGAGGGGAGCCTCGCGGCACGCGGAGGCGACCTGGCGGCCACCTTTCCCCTGGTCCCGATTGCCGTCGTCAAGGAAGCCATGGCGCGCTTCGCCCCGCACGCGCCGCAACTACCGCTGGAGGGCGTGTGCCATCTATCAGTCCAGGCCGGGTTTTCCAATGCCGTGCCGGAAGTCGTGACTGTGATGGCCCTGACCCGGGAACCACTGCGCATCGAGGCCGGGGGTCGGTCGCTCTCGCTGGCAAGTCTAGTGGCCGCCGTCAACTGGCGCTCCGGAAAAGAACCGTTGGGTGACCTTACAAAGGTCGCGATCGAAGGGCGACTGGCAGGGCTGCAAGGGCTGCCATCCGCGATTGCGGCAGGGCTCGACCAGGCGCAATTCCGGTTTGGGCTCGACCCAGCGACGGTGACAAATGGGGTGGATGGATTGCGGCTCAGCGGAGACCTCATGCTGCCCGCCATTGCGCCGCTGGCGGATGGTGCGGAGAACCGGATTGGACTCTGGCTCGCCGCGGCGACCAACCGAGTTAGAATCGCGGTACAGGTTCCCCCGCTGGCGGGCATCGGCGGCGCGGCAGACGCGGCCTTCGCCTGGCGGGCCGGCGGGGTCGGCCTGCAGGCCGAGGCGCGCCGCGAGGATAGCTCGGGGGCGTGGCTCGTCTCCGGGTCGGGCGCGCTCTCCAATGCCTGCGTGAGCCATGCCCTGGCGCACGCCAGCAACGTCACCGTGCGGCTGCCGTTCCAGGTACGGACCGATCCATCCGTGCCCGATGGCGCGCAGATTACCTTGGGTGCACCGGAGATCGGCTGGAGTATGGCGCGCCTGCTCGGAGCTGAAGTTGCGCCGCCGGTGGCGCTGCCGCGCAACGTGTCGCAGCCCGGGTATTTGCTGGACGAGAGCTTCAGGATTGGCGCCGCCGGCTCCGCGCTGCAGATGGAGACCCGTGTCGCCGTGTCGCGCGCGGGCGGCGTCGAGGCCGGCTTGCGGTGCGGTCCCGTGGAACTGACGGAGCGCGATCCGTTCGTCGTCGCCGCGCTTGACCGGCTTGGCCTGCCGGCGGAGATCCGCGGAACGTTGGCCTTTGCGGGCATGGTGTCGCTCAATGGCCGGGTTGCCCTCGATCCGGGGCGCGAGATGGTCTGGCATGGCGCGACCGGAGTGGAGGCGGGGCGTGTGATGGTGGGCGGCGCGGTTCCCGGCGCGCTGGAAGGCTTGCGCACGGCCATGCGCGTCGAAGGCGTCGGGCCGCGGTACCGCATCGCGCCGCTGGAAACCACCTTCACCAACGCCGTCCTGGCCGGGATCGGGATTCACGGCGGAACGGTCGACTGGCGGATCGACGGGCGCGAGCTGCTCGTCGAGAAAGCCGAGCTCAATTGGTGCGGCGGCAAGGCGCGGATCTATGCGGTGCGCGTAGACCTGGCGAACCCCGACATCGATCTTGTGCTCTACATCGACCGCATGGAGGCCGGGGAGCTGATTCGCTTGATCAAGCCGCTCGACGGAACGGCCACGGGACGCCTCTACGGGCGGCTGCCGTTGCGCATACGGCAGGGGCGCGTGCAGCTCTCGGATGGTTTTCTCTATGCCTTACCCGGGGAACGTGGCAACCTCAAGCTGCGCGACACGCGCTTTTTGCAGGACTATTTCGAGCGGGCCGGTCTCTCGTCCACCATGCGCAGGAATCTTGCGGACGCGCTGGCTGATCTGGATTATGATGTCCTGCGTGTCGACTTGAGCACCACGGCGGCGCGCGAGGGTAAACTGATCATGAAACTGGCAGGCCAGGCGGCCGGCAACCGCGGGCTGCCGCCGGTGGATCTGGACATCCGCGTGAACGGGCCGCTGGAGGCATTGCTGAATCTCGGACTTCAGGTGAATAAGACGGCGCCGTGAAGCGTCCAAGGAATGAATGCGGCCGCCGGGTGCGGTAACCGTTAACGAAAGGGTAGGGGAGAGGCACATGCAGACGATACACTACTGCTGCCTGGCGCTGCTTCTGGGCGCGATGGGAAGTGGCTGCTTTTCGGTCAAAACCGAGCACGAAATCAAGCCGATCGAAGTCAAGCCGATCCACATCACGATGGACATCAACCTGAAGGTCGACCGCGAGCTGGACAAGTTCTTCGGCGACATTGACGAGGTCAACGGAACGGGAGCGACGAAATGAAGCGGATGGCACAGACGGTGGCGGCGGCGCTGGTGATCCTGGGGGTCACGCTGGCGCGGGGCGATGATCTGGAGCAGGTCAAGGCGCGGATGCTGGCCCGGCGGCCGGCAGTGATCGCCCTGCTGGCGCAGCAGAAGGCGGGCGAGAACAACCAGGGGTACCTGGCGGCCCGCGGCGATATGTCGGCCGACGAGCAAAAGCTACTGGCGGACGAGAATGCCGAGCGCCGGCAGGTCTACGAGGAGATCGCCTCTCGGACGAAGGCACCGGTCAAGCAGGTGGGCGCCCAGCGGGCCGAGGCCATCGCCCGGCAGGTCAAGGCCGGCACCTGGCTGCAGGCAGCCGACGGCAAATGGGCGCGCAAGCCATAGGGCGGAAAGCCCCGTAAGCTCTCTCTCACTCACCCGCTCCTCAATCTACAACCAACAGGGACGATCTTTCATGGGGTTCGACAGCGGCAACGTCTCATTCCGCATATTCCACATGCGTCAGGGCCTGACGCGCGACAGCATCGAGCAGTTTTCCGCCATGGCGGCGCCGCCGATCGAGTCGCTGAGCCGCGACCCGATCCAGGGGTGGGTCTCCTGGCGGCACCTGCTCGACCGCGAGGTGACGGAGGAGAACTGCGTCTTCTCCTCCTGGATGCACCTGGCCCTGATGCGCGCGGAACGCAAGATTCCCGGCGCCCTCCTGCGCGCCTACTGCCGGCTCGAGGAGGAGATCGAACGCAAGGCGCGCGGCGCGGCCTTTCTCGACCGCAAGACCCGGGGCGAGGTGCGGGACCGAGTGGTGACGCAACTGCTGCCGACCATGCCGCCGACGCTCACGGGAACCGCCATGGTGGTCGATTTCCGCAATGACCGGGTGCTGGCCGAGGCGATGTCCGATGCGCAGATCGACCGCTTCTGCCCCTTCTTCCGCGAGACGACCGGCCAGATGCCGCTGCTCATGAATGCCGAGACGCTGGCCCTGCTCCGCTCCCGGGTGAACGCGGCCGACCTCATGCCGACCTCCTTCACCAACGACGCGGACGTCGGAAACGAGATGGAACTCAGCCTGGGACTCGAGTTCCTGACATGGCTCTGGTACGCCTGGGAGAAGGATGGCGGCGTCTTCCGCCTCAAGAACGGCGACGAGTGCGGCTACATGCTCGAGGGGCCGCTGCTCTTCTTCCGCGAGGGTAAGGGCGCCCACGAGGCCGTGCTGCGCAAGGGATCGCCCCTGCTTAGCCGCGAGGCCGGCATGGCCCTCTTCTGCGGCAAGAAGCTGAAGCGCGCCAAGTTCACGCTGGCGCGCGGCGAGCAGACCTGGACGGCGACGGTCGATGCCGACTTCGCGGTGCGTGGCCTCAAGCTGCCGCCCGGCGAGCAGACCGATCCCGCCGGCCAGTTCCAGGAGCGCATGCTCGCGGTCGAGACCTTCCTGGAGGCCTACTTCGAGCTCTACGACCGCTTTCTCGCGCTGCGCCGCGACCCCGCCGAATGGAGCCTCTGCGTGGTCGGCCTGCGCGCCTGGGTCGCCCGGCTCGCCGGCGTATGAGCGACACCATCACGATCTGAGGCGGGCGAGCGATGGGAAAGCATCGCATTCGGGCCCCTTGCGAACCTCTAGAAACAGCGGCGCGCGTAGCACTCCCGCCTCCCATGCGGCATAGAGGGGGAAGAGATCCGGATAACCTGATGTCCGGCCGCTGACGTGAAAATGCCCCTCTGGATAGTAATTATTCTCGTCGGGCGCTGATTCGTACTGGTGCAAATGGACGCCGTTGATCAGGTTCCGGCCGGCGGCGAGCCATGCCTCCGTAGGGAACTGTTCGGTGTAGGGATGATTGGTGGCGGCATGGCCGATGTCAAAGTGCATGCCGATGCCGTCGTACCTGGTGCGACGGCGCAGCGCATCGATGAACAATAGGCATTCGTCCGGAGTGAATCCATAGGGCCGGAGGTCGCCGGACGGCGTCCGGGGCTTCATGTGCAAGTTTTCGATGCCGATCGTGATGTTGGTGCGTATCAGTGGAGCCAAGGCGTCGGCAAAGAGGTTCACGATGCGGTCCGGATCGGTTGTGTATTCCGCCACGGAGCAGTGGGGGACATGCTGCGTCACGCGGTTGATTCCCAGTTCGAGAAAGGCTTCGCAATCGGCCTGGTAGCGCGCGGCCCTGTCGGTATCCGGCAGGATATCGGCCAGATGGGCCGAAAGCACGCGCCCGCCGTCGGCGCGCCAGCGGGACAGTTGCAGTGCCAGCTGGTTGCGATCGCCGCAAGACGGCAGGGGACCCGAGAGTTCCAGCACCGGCACGCGTTCGCGGATTGCGGCGTCCAGCCCCTGTGCCCAATGCTCCATCCGAATGGAGACGCCCAGATTATCGAGAAATTGACGCCGTGTCCGCAGGGGCCAGTCGGCGAACAGATCGTGGCGGAATGGCTTTGTCAGCGTCAGGACATCGCCGGGGGAGGGGATGGAGACCACGGTCTCCGGCGCCAATTCGGACAGGCGGGCACGCACCAGCGCTGCATGCCGGGGCAGCCACATGGAATCCGCTCCGCGGGAGACTTCGCGCAAATGCGTCAGGAAGAGCACGCCCGGCCGGCATTGCATCATGAAACGGCAGAAGTCGTCGACGAGCGGAAACGCGTCGTCGAGCGAATTGCCCCGCCCCAGCCAGACGTGTCCGAAGGCATAATCGATCGGCGGCAAGGTGGCCGGCAAGCGGCGCGCATAGTCGCGGACATCGCCGGGGAAGAACAGGTTGATGCCGTCGGGCAGTGAGACCAGGAAGGAGCCGGATGGATAGCCCGCGGTTCCGGGTTCGTCATGATAGCCCGGGTGGCAGGTCAGGGTGACGCCGGATAAGCACGCCGACTGCCCAACCTCCAGAACGGTCACGTCGGTCGCGGCCCCTCCGGTCAGCGGTAAGAACTGATCGGCAATGGATGCCGGAATCACAAGTCGCGTCCGCCCGTTGCTCCTCAGCCTGCGCAATAATGGAACGTTCAGATGGTCGGCATGGCAGTGGGTCACAACGATGAAGGCAAAATCCTGCAGGCCGGCCGCGACTGCTTCGGACTCTTCCGCCGGACAGGGATCGATCGCGTACACGGGATCCACGGCCCAGAAGAGGTCGCCGGTGGAGAAGAGATACGAGGATGAGTTTGCAAAACGCGCGACGGTGCGGTCGCGCCGGGCGGTTCTGCGCAGGTCGCGCAGCAGCGTTCGCCAGGTGCGGGAACGCGCGGCAAGGGTGGTGCTGCGGATCGTGTCGAATTCGGCTAGGCGGCTTGGTCTCATCGTTTATCCGTCCGATGGTGGAATCTTCGCTTACCAGTAGGCGAAACATATTATACTATGCGGCCGCCGATGGCCACCGTGCCGACGTGATGTGGCCCCGAAGGTGGCCTCCGAACACCTGTAGCGCAAGGTTGAACGCAAGGTTGACTTTATGTGTGGTTCTGATACGCTACAAACATGTCTTATCTGGCCTAAGGAGCCGGGTGGTCTCTACCGGATGACGGCATGTTCAAAGGCGGCATATGAATTCGGCATATTTCTGGCTGGCCGTGGGACTGGTGCTCATGATCGCCGAGGTGGTCACCCCGGGGTTCATTCTCTTTTTCTTCGGTCTGGCAGCCGTGCTTGTGGGCTTGCTCTCCTTCATTCCCGACGTCGCCGTCTCCGGCACTTTGCAGTTGCTGTTGTTCGCGGTGCTGTCGGTGGCGACGCTGCTGCTGCTGCGCCGGCAGATGAAGGCGCTTTTCACCGGACGCAGCCGCAACGGCCAGTCGGAGATCGACGACGCCCTGGTGGGGCGGCACGCGGTGGTGACGGAGCGCATCGCAGCGCCGCGGGACGGCAAGGTCGAGGTCAACGGCGTCTTGTGGTCGGCCACGGCCGCCGAGGACATCGAGGCGGGCGCGCCCGTCGAGGTGGTTGGCCGGGAGGGGCTGACCCTGCGGGTCCGCCCGCGGGTTTCGTGAAACAGGTACATCAGAAAGGCAGGGAGCAATGAATCCGAGTCAGTTCATCGCGATGATTGTAGTCTTCTTCGTGATTGTGACGCTCTTCAAGTGCGTGCGGATCGTGCCGCAGAAGAGCGCCTTCATAGTCGAGCGGCTGGGCAAATACCATTCGACGCTCGAGGCCGGCTTCCACCTGCTGATGCCGATCATCGACCGTGTGGCCTACAAGCACACGCTCAAGGAGCAGGCGATCGACGTGCCGCCGCAGATGTGCATCACGCGCGACAACATCTCCGTCGAGGTGGACGGCATCCTCTACCTGATGGTGATGGATCCCGCCAAAGCCTCCTATGGGATCGCCAATTACCTCTTCGCCTCGACGCAGCTCGCCCAGACCACGATGCGCAGCGAAATGGGCAAGCTCGAACTCGACCGTAGCTTCGAGGAGCGCATGCACATCAACAGCGCGATCGTCGAGGCCGTCGACAAGGCCTCCGACCCCTGGGGCGTCAAGGTCACGCGCTACGAGATCAAGAACATCACACCGCCCCAGACGATCCGCGACGCCATGGAAAAGCAGATGCGCGCCGAGCGCGAGAAGCGCGCGCTGATCGCCGAATCGGAAGGCGACCGGCAGGCGCGCATCAACCGTGCCGAGGGCGAGAAGCAGGAGGCGATCGCGCGCTCGGAAGGCGAGAAGATGAAGCGCATCA
>CAYRPP010000032.1:0-11512 GCA_964426115.1 uncultured Lentisphaerales bacterium
GGTGGTTTGTGGCTCGTTCGTTTGCGGAGGTGGCTGCCAAAGTATCATGAGACTGCTTGTGCCGGCAGCGGTGTTTCGGTCTCTTGCCCTCGGTGAAGGTGATGTCCGCGCCGGAGCCGATGTCGTGGTAGCTCGGGTAGGGCAGGCCGACAGCGTCGTTGGTGTCTCTCTTGCCGCCGCGGACGACGACCACCTTCCAGGTCTCACCGTTGACGGGCTTGTCGATGCCGTAATCAGCGTACGGAAGTTTGAAGGTTAGAACCCACTTCTTGGCGGTGAGGTCGTCCTTTGCATGGACTGTCCATTTGCCGTCCCACGAAAAGTCCATCGCCTGACCGTCGTACATGAAACCCTCGCGCGTGGCGGCGAGGTGCCAGTATGTCTGGGCGCTTTGCGGCTGGACGAAAATCTCGATGCATCCGGCGTTGCCGCCCTAGAGTTTGGCGGTGTCGCGCGGCTCGGCGGCGACGGGCGCGAGGGCGGTGAGCTCCGGATCGAGGCACTCGACGCGGACATGGAGCGCAGCGGCGGTCCAGTAGAATCTCATGTCGGTCTCATTGATGGGCGGCTGGTTGTTGGGAGAATGGAGGCTGGTCTTGGCGGAAACGCCGGCCGCGTCGAAGTCGTCGTCCCCGCTGCCGGAGTAGATTGGAATCGTCACGGAAGTCTTGAGCATTTTTGAAGTCGGAGCGCCAGGGCGAGACCGCCTCTCCTCCGATGTAGCGGTCGCCGCCGATGCGCATGTCGTGGCCTGCATGAAGTTGCGTGCCGCGAAGAACGCGCCGTTCTCGGCATTGCCTAAGCCGTTGATCATACGGAAGCGGAACGCCGGTTCGTAGTTGTAGGCAAGGTCGCCAGGAACAGAGGCACCCGATCCGGCCTTCGTGTAGAACGAGCCGAGCTCCTCAGGGAACAGGTCGTAGACTCCCATGCGGAAGCGCATGAAGTCGATGACGGAATAGAGCGCCGCGCGGGGCGAGTTGCCGACGATGAACAGATGTTTGCCGATAACGTAGTGCGCGATCTCGTCGTCCTTCGACGCGACGAGCTTGAGTTTTTTTGCGTACGGCTGAACGAGCGCGGAGTCCATCGAGCCGACGACGATCGCCGGCGAGTCCTCCGGCAGCTTGTCGGCCGCGACGATCTCCGCATGACGTTCCTGCCCGTAGTTGACGCACGCCCTCATCACCCGCTGCAGCTCCAACGCCGCGGTATATTCCGGAAACGTGTGTCGCGTCGAGATGAAGATTTTCATCTGCGACGGATGCATCGAGCAGACTTCGAAGTTCCTCACCTTCGCCGGCGCCGGCGCCGCGGCATTGTCCGCGACCGCGTTCAACGCGACGGACGCGACCGCGAGTGCGCAAAACAGAATAGACAGGTTATTCATGGTGTGATCTCCGTCTGGTAGATGAGATCCTTACCCTGGCTCTTGCCGTAGAAATAGGCGGAGGTGATGTGCTGGAAAAGGTCTCCCGAGGAGAAGTGCATGACGAGCTTTTTGTGGTACGGGAGGATGTTGAATTCGACCATGCCGAACTCATTGAAGTAGTTTGCGACCTGCTTGGCGGAGAATGCGCCGTTGACTTTGCAGATTCTGTCGATGCGGACGTTGCACCGCCACGCTCTCGCGTAGGTAGTGCGGTCGGCGATGTACTGCGAGTACGCGACGTAGAGCGCGCCGTCGTACACGAACATGTCGGGTTTCGTCATTCCTGTGTCGAATAGTAGACCGCTTCCGCACCAGTTCTTACCGCCGTCGACCGAATACCAGAGCAGCTCGCGTTTTTTATGCGGGTCGCCTTTGTCGTTGTTGCCACAGCGCATGAAACAGTAGAAGATCCCGTCGAGAATAGCCAGTGGGTTTTCGTATTCCGGCAGAATTCCGTCGAACGACGCCTGTATCTCGCCGACCTTCTCCCAAGTTGCGCCGAGATCGGTCGATTTTGCGATCATCGGGTATCCCTTTTCGATCGAGAAGGTGGTGTAGAGCTCGTCGCCGTGACGGCTGATTTTTGTGCTGAACGATAGCTCTCGGGCAACGAAGTCCGGATTCCCGTCGTCGAAGGCCGCCGCGAAGTTGGCGACGTTCAGCTCTTTCGGCTCGGCATCGGACGACGTCTTGAACATGCAGCGAACCGCCGGACCGACGTGCTTCGCGACTTTGTCGAAATCGCGGTAGAAATAGTCGCACTTGTGTATGCCGATGTAGTAGAAGACGCGGACTCTGTCGCCTGCGTCGACGATGTTGGCTCCGCAGAGGCCGTACGCGCCTTTGTGCGCAATGTTCTTGTTGTCGCTGAACTCGGAAGGTCTTAGCTCGATCGAGTACTGTTCGGTGTGTTCCGGTGCGGAAATGCTGAATACGGCAAGCGAGATCTCCTGGTGCGTCTCGCCGTACTTTCTGCGATCGGCGGGTGACGATAGATAGACCATATAGACGAGTCCTGTCGTGTCGTCGACCACGCACATCGGATCCTCGGCGGCGGTCTGCCGCAGAGGATCGCTCACTGCCGTCTTCCTTAAATCGGTAATGTAGTCGTGCATGACGCTATGCCTTCGCGAACTCCACCGCAAAGACGGCGGAGCCTGGTTGGTTCTTCTTGAGGCCGACTTTCCCATCCGCGACTTTGACGGACGCTGGAGCGAGGTCGTGCGTATGGTCGAGAACCGTTGCCCTGAATTTGTAGGCGGTGGTGCTCTTGCAGTCGATGGCGACTTCCATGGCGTCGGATTTGTAGCTTACGACGAGGAGACGTCCGTGGCTGCCGTCGTCGGCGACGCTGCCGAGGATTTTGACTGTCGGCTCGTCGGAGAAGGCGTTGACACGCTTCTTGTAGTCGCGCATGAGGTCGCCCAAGAGTTTCATCGCGTAGTAGACCTTGTTCGGCGAGCGGTTTTGGCCGAAATAACCCCTAACGCTGTGGATATTACATCCGTAGAAATAGGCCTGGTCGAGCGGGGAGTCGTGCCAGCCGGCGATTGTGCCGATGGCGAACGCTGCGGAGTCGATGCCGTAGATGCCGTCAGGTGCAAGCATCGCCTCCTTGTATTCCTCGCCTCTGCCGCGGATCGACTTCCAGCCCTTGAGGTAGTGCCACTCGTTGAGGATCGTCTCGCATTTTCGAAACCCATGGTGTCGAGGGGATGGCTGGCGCAGACGGCTTGATGCGGCATGCGCTCGAGGGCGTTGGAATTGCTTTGCCAGGAAATGAAGTCGGGAGCGACACCAGCGTCCTTGCATGCCTGAAGCAACGAGCGGAATTTCTCCGGACCATGTCCGCAGAATGCGGGCCCTCCGACTTTGAGTTCAGGGAATTCGCTCTTCAGGCGTTTGAGGACCGTCACGACGAGTTTCTCGAACTGCTTCATGTCGCCGTTCCAGCACTGGTCTCCCGGAAGTTCCGGCTCGTTCCAGATTTCCCAGTATTCGATCGGCATTGTAAAGCCGCTTGCCCAGCCATGCGTGAAGTGTCGTACGTACCCGCCAATACCTCGGCGTATTTGTTGAAGTCATACGGCGGATTTGAGTTGTAGTGTCCGTCGCCGGTGTGTTCGATGCTGGTGCCGATGCGGTATAGAACGTCGAGCCCCATGTCGAACGACCGCTGAAGAATCTTGTCGGTTGGCTCGAAATAGTAGTTCGTCGGGTCGGCGGGATCGAGATTTATCAGCGGGAAGATAAAGTGCGTGTCGATGATGCGCTCTCCGGAATTCACTAGAGCCCAGTCGTGCGTGCGCGTCGCGGTGAAATTCATCTTTTTCACTAACATCCCATAGGCTTTCCCACGGGCTAGAAACAAGTGCCGACCGGGAGGCCGGTTGCCTGTAGCCTACCGGCGCATGAAAAAGAAACAACCCCGGTGCCGCACGGCACCAAGCGCCCGCAAGGGCGGACCTTCCCGGCCGACGAGATGCAAGCATACCGTATTTCGGCAGGCGTGCAACCTGATTTCCGGCCACATGTTTCCGGGACTGACGCGGGAGTTCGAGATTGACGCGCGCAAGTTCAGCGGGAACAGCCAGGTGCTCTCGCTGCTCTACACGCACCAGGGGCGGACGGACAGCCTCAACGAGACCTGCGACGCGCTGCATGTGCATGAGGCGGAGTTCATGCGCACCCGCGGGGCGACGGCCCCGGCGCGCAACACCTTCTCCAACGCGAACCGCACGCGCAACCCGGCGATGGCCGAGGCATTGTACTGGCGGATGCTCAAGTACCTGGGCGAGTTGAGCCCGGGGGTCGCCGAGTACGGCAGGCACGCGGGCTTCATCCACGCCTCAAGCGCGAGGTCTTCGCGATGGACTCCACGACGCTGCAACTGACCCGGGCGAGCATCGACTGGGCTCGCCACCGCCGCAGGAAGGCGGCTGCGAAGTGCCACATGCGGCTGAACGTCGGTTCGTTCCTGCCCTCGTTCGCGGTGGTCGAGGACGCCGGGCACCACAACTCCACGAAGGCGGCGACGCTCTGCGCGGCCTTGGTGGCGGGCGACGTGGTGCTGGGGGAACGTGCCTACGTGGACTTCCCGCACCTTGCGGAGTTGGATACGCGCGGGGTGTTCTTCGTCCTGCGCCCCAAGAAAAAGATGCTCTTCGAGACCGTCAAGGAACTGCCCTGCAAGAACAAGATCCTCCGGGACGCGCTGGTGCGCCCGGCAGGTGTGACGACCTCCAAGGACTACACAGGCCCGCTGCGCCTCGTCACGGCGATGGCCGTAGTCGACGGCAGGGGACTGGAGATGACTTTCGTGACAAACAACACCTCCTGGAGCGCGCGCACCATCGCGGAACTCTACCGTGCACGGTGGGCCATCGAACTGTTCTTCAAGGAAATCAAGCAGACTCTGCAAATGCGCGACTTCGTCGGCACCAACGAGAAGGCCGTCAAGTGACAGGTGTGGGCCGGCCTGCTGGCGCACCTGCTGCTGCGCTTCCTCAAGCATGTCTCGGGCTGGCGATACAGCTTTTCGCGGTGCGTGGAAATCGTCCGGGCGGCGCTCTGGGTCAAGGCCGACCTGCTCGCGATCTTGCGCTGCTATGTGACAGCCGGTGGCCCGCGCCGACATGTACTTGCCGCAAAAGAGCCGTTTTTGCCAGGATTCGAGGCGTTTTCGAGTTGGCCTGTGGAACAGCATGGGTGATTCAACCCGGAAAACCGGACGATTCAGGACAGCAAGTAGGAAGATTTCAGCACAGACAGATTGGCGCGACGCCATCCGACAGGCGAAAATCCCCGGAAAATAAGGGGGTTAGACGAATCGTGCCCACCCGTGGAGAAACCTATGGGATGCTAGTGAAAAAATAACAACCGTGGTGCCGGCAAGTGCCCCAAGACCAAGAGGCCGGATCATACCGACCAACGAGAAACCAGAACACGGTATTCCGGCAGGCTTGCAACCATATTCCGGGGCACAAAATACCAATGGTACCCGCACTGTAATCTGGAGGCGGGGGGAGTCGAACCCCCGTCCGAAACTGCGTCACCCTGGCCTCTACGCGCGTGTTCCGTCATTGAATCTCGCTGCGTGCAACGCCGACGGACAGGCTTTTCACGCAGCCAGCAGCCACGAGTTTACAAGCACGCACGCCCGGCTACCCGGCATGCGGCAGGACCTGCTAGTCCACGCTTCCCCGCTCAGCAGGCGTCGGCGGTTCCGCGTCACGGCGCTAAATTAGGCCGCGAGAGCCAAGTTATCGTTGGCGTTTGTGTGTTTTGTCCGGATGATTAACGAGGCCAACCAGACTTCCTCGGCGCGCAACCCGGGCTTCAACAATCCCGTCGAAACCACGTCGCCCCCGTAAAGGTGAAACTATCTTAGCAAACCAGACCCGCCCGGACAAGCGGTATCTGCGCCGGCAGCGTTATCCGCGCAGCGCTATCTTGGTGGTCGCCAGTTCGAGATATCGGAGCATTCGCGCTGTATCAGAACCGCAGAAGGTACAGGAACTCGCCGCTTCCGCGTTGGACACCCATGTTGCAATAGCCGCATTTTTCGTAGAGCGACTGTCCCCGGATGTTGGCGCTGTGCGTAGCAAGCAATATGCCGCCCTTGCCGTTCTCGCGGGCCCATGTCTCCGCAGTCTTCATAAGTTGAGAGCCGAGATGCCTGCCGCGGGCCGACTCAGCGACGCAGATGCCTAGCTTTGGGATCTTCGTCTTGATTTCGATTAGAAAGACGTACCCGACCATCTTTCCGTCATCGGCGACGGCCATCCAACGGATGTTGTCGCTGTCGTCACCGGGGCCGAAGAACTTCAGGGTGTCCCTGTGGTTCGCTCCGCCGCGGTTGAAAAAGAATTCCGCTTCGCCGTGCAACTGCGAGAAGAATTCGTCGACGTGCTCGCGGTCGCCTTCTTGAAAAAGTCTGATGGTCATCGGTTGCCTCCTACTGTGAGATTTGGGTGGCCCAGTGAATATATTCCCTGTCCGGTTCGATGTCGTTGTAGAACGAGAGCGTGTACGCTCCCTCGGCGTTCTCCTCCGGTTTTGGCGAGAGCGTCACGCAAAGGAAAGAGTATGTCGGGTCGCCGGTCGTAGCGATTACGCTGCGCACCGCGAGTTTGTGCCCGCCCGCCGGGAGAAGCTTGTGAAGCGGTATCCACGGAGTGGTGTGCCCGGGCCAGACGATGTTGCCGTCGGCCGGCCCAGGCGGCAGGCATTCCGGCTCAGGCATCTCTGGAAGAAGTCCGTCGCGGACGGAAAACCAGCCCAGATTGCGCCCGTCTCCGTTTCCGCCGCATTCGACGAGCTGAGCCTGAATGGCGTAAAGATCCCACCAGAGTGTTTCTTCGTAAGGCGCCGGAAAGTTCGGCACGGAAACGCGCACATAGACCTCTTTCCATTCCTCCGGCGGCTCCGCGCGTAGTCTGCGGTCCTTGTCGATTATCGCGAGCCAGGCGTTGTCGGCGGGGTCGCGTGCGGGATATGGCCTGGTGAACTCAGCGAGACGTTCCGACCACGCGGCTTTGTCGAGAGTGATGAGAAGCCCAGCGACGCCGTGTCCGCCGACCAATGTCGAATAATTGGACGTGACGGCGACCGAAACGGGCTTACCCGGATTTTCATTAGTCGGGTTGAGGGCAATTGTATCCGCTCCTGCCAGTCCCATGGACGCGAAATCGATGTCGGCGACGACCATCCGCGGCTTGTCGCAGAAATTTGTGAGGATGAGGAGCGCCGACCTGCCGTCAGCGGTTCCCATGAGGTAGAAACCGTCGTCGGCGTTTCGAACCTTAACCGAGCGGCATCCGTTGTACTCGTTGCCGACTATTATGTCCCGCTCGTCGCGATAGAGTCCCCAAAGACGCCACAAGGCACGCAGAAAGACGTCGTTCGTTCCGGGTTCGGGAGGGTGTACGAGCGACGAGGTGGGCAGTTGTGTTCCGAGCGGGCTGTGCGGAAACTGTCCGGTAGACGCGAGAAACGGGACCATCGCCGACGTGCCGTACTCCGGGAATGCGGCAGTCCACATCGTGCCGCAAACCGCATTGGCGCCGCTGAAATATGCGTGGTGACGGCGCGAGCGGAGCATGAGCCCGCGCTCGCCCTCGCCGGAGACGTATCCGTTGACGTTGCCGTCCGTCATGCCGAGCGCGGTGAACGTAGGCCCCGTATGGCTGAGAATCAGCCCCTCGGCGCCGACACGCTCGCGGCGTGCCCGGGACTGCATATAGAAACGGCGGAAGTGCGTCCGCCCGCCGCAGTACTGTATGTCTGGAGGCGTGGTCTGCCCGTAGGGACCGCCGAAATCCATGTACAGCCCGTCGAAGTCGCGCTTCAGGAAGCGGCCGAACCAGTCGGTGAACTCCTCGACCTCGGCATTCTCGTTGCCGCGGATGTACGGGGCGACGCGGATGCCACGCGAATGCGCGTCGGCAACGACGCGTTTAAACTCTTCGTAGTCGTACGGCTTCCCGCCGTTCTGGACGTCGGCGCGCCAGTTCTCATGAAGACATAGCACGTCCGCCCCTGCCGCTGCCATCTTCTCGACAGCCCGCGTCGTCGGGTAGTGCGTGAAGTTGTCAAGGAAATGGTACATGCGCAGCGGTGGCAGGTGACGCCTTGTCGGCGGCGGAGTGATGAGCCAGCCGATCTGGTTGCGGAGCTGCCACGGACGCTCGCCGCACGATTTGTATTTCGGCGACTGGAAGTCCCATCGTATGGTCGGCTCGCCGTTACACCACGTCACTGAAGACGAACAGCCGTCGGTATGGTGCGAGAGCGTCGAGTGGCCCTCGACAAAGAACTCCAGGTGCGCGGCGCATTCGCCGGGCGAGCAGCACTCGAAAACCACGCTCGCAAGCAAATCGCCCGCGAAACTCTTGTCGGCGCCGTTCCCGAGAAAACGCTCCGAGCGGGACGGAAGGATGTCCTTGGCGTCGCCGGCGTTAGGCAGCATCCTGTGCGTTACGCCCCACGAGACGTCCTTGTAGCGTCCGATGCGCGGTTTGATTTCATATAAAAACGACTCGATGTCCGGCGCATCGCAGCTCTCGCCGAAGAAAAAGAAATAGACGAACGCCGTGCCGTCGTTCCAGAACTCGTAGCGGAGGTCGAGGCGGAAGTTCGGAATCTCAGACCCCGATGCGTCACGCCACTCAAGCTGGTCGAGATTAACCCAGAGTTTTTCGGGGAACCGGGTCGGCTCGGCAACCGTCTTCGGCCCGACGCGCGGCACGGCCGTGCGGCCGTCGGAAAGCCGGCAGACAAGCCAGCCGGTGTCGCCGGAAATGATTTCATTGTCGTCGATTCTAACGGCCGAGGGGAAAACGCCGTCGTCGTTCCAGACGACCGAGACACGGTCTCCGTAAAAAGTCAGATTACGCATAGGCTGCCTTTCAAAGATACTCATGCTGGTTGCGGCAGAAGGTGCAGAGCGGGTTGTCGCAGATAAAAATATCCGGACGCTTATTGACGATGTCAACGACCGTGTCGTGATACTGGTTGGCGTCAAGCGCGGTCATCGTGCCCAGGCCGAACGGTGCGGTTCGGAACGGGTATTGGGCGTCCGTGAGCGCCTTCCAAATCTTCGATTCACGGCCGCGGTAAAAATCGCGGTGCCCCCCAACCTGCAGCGGAATCCAGCCCTGGCGGTAGCGGCGGTCCTTGTCGAAGTATCCGACCACGGCCGGGCCGAGGTACCATAGGTGCTGCTCGGTCTCGATGTAGTGCAGGTAGGTATTGCTTTCGACGCATTCGCCGAGGAAAAGGATCTTAGCGTTCGCCGGGGCGAGGCGCGCCCAGACGCTGTTTTCTCCGCACGGCGGGTCGAACGCACCCTGTGCGGAAAGCCACTCCCTCGCCTTCGGACCGAAGCCGAGCATCGTGTGCGAGACATGCGCGTCACGGACACAGTTCGACCGCTTTAGCGCGGCGATGCCGAGCGAGCCGGTCCAAATGTCCATTTTCTCGGCGTCGAAAGGTTGATATTCATAATTGTAGCATGGAACGCCCTCAAAGAATATGAACGGATTTGTGAAGGCGGGAAGGAAGAGGTTGCCTTCGGGACCGACGTAGTCGAGAACCGTGTCGAGGATGTCGTCAGGAGTGCCGTCAACGAGTCCGGCGTCCGAGAGGAGCGCGTGGATGACCAGCGTGTCGCCGCGTTCGATTCCGGCCTGGCGCAGTCCATCGCGGAACTCGGAGAGCGACAGCCGCCTCTTCGCCTGCAGGTCGAGATAGCCAAGACGCTCGAGCTTGGCGAACTTCATCACGAGCGATTTGACCGCGTGCTCGGAGAGTGCCGTCTGCGACTCGATCTCCGCGATTTTGATGAGGTCGGCAAGTGATGTCTTTCCGTCGGCGAAGGCGATTGCCCAGGCGATAGGGTCGTAGATCGTCGACATCGTTCGGTTCTTTTTCTCAGAGCGGACTAAGTCGTTCGGAAGACCGGCGGTAAGGCGTTTCGGGAAAATTGTCGAGGCGTAGTCGAACCATTCGCCGGGAACTGTTGGATGAACCGTGTCGTCAGCGGGAGGGACCGAGGCGAGAAGTTCCGAGGCGGCACCGTCGCAGCCGAGATCTCGGAGTTCGGCCGCGAGAACGTCGGCGTAACGGACGATGCGCTCGGCGTCCCTGGCGTGCTGTTTGGAAATCTTCTTTGCGGCGAATGCTTTTAGTCGCTCCCGCGCGTAGGCGAGGTAGTCGCTTTCGTAGTCTTTGTGGTTCGTGAAGCACAGCCGCTCCACCCAGTCGATCATGAGCTTGACGCAGTTGGCGAGCGCTTCCGGATCGATGCGGCCGATGTCGAGTGCGGAACTGTGGTGAAACGCGTTGCGGTCGTACTTGAGCCAGATTGCGGGCACGCCGACGGTTGGATCGGCGAACGAACAGTCGTCCATGAACATGCCGAAGAAGTCGTAGATGAGCGTGTCCGGAATCTTGCCTTCGAGCGCGCGGAGCAGCGCGCCGATGACGAGGTTCCCGCCGAATACCTTTGTGTGGACGGCGGGATGCAGAATCGTTCTGCGGCCGGTCTTCTTGACGATCGGCATGGCGTCGACGTTCCACGCGCCCCAGCACCTGGAAGGGTCGAGCTTTGAGATTAGTCCCGCGAAACCGTGGTACTCCTGCGCGAGAAGCACGCGGACGGTGTAGCGGCCGAGCCCCGCGCGGCTGGCGAAGTGCCGGGCCGTATTGAGAATGGAGATGACTCCGGAGTTGTTGTCGCCCGAGATCGGCTCGTAGAGGTGCGCCATGAACCAAATCTCGCGGTCGGTCACGCCGGGGACGACACCGGTGAGCGCGGGCTCAGTCGATACGAAATTGTGTCCGTCGCACTCGGCTCGGACGACCAGCGCGCCTGGGCCTCTCTCTGCGGCCCTCTCAAGCTCCCTGCCTATACGCGGCGTGACGGAGAAGCCGAGATACTCGCGGTCGTAGGCCGTGTGGTTCCAGTGACCGCTCTCCGTGTTGCCGTTGACCCAGTAGATAAAATCGTCGCCGGCTGTTGTGTTGTAGGAGATTGTGCCGAATGCGCCGATGTCGAGAACGCGCCGCAGAATCGAGCCCATCGGGCGCTCGTTCGCGGGAAGCAGAATCAGTGACTTGTGCGGATCGGCGCCGGCGAGAAGTTGGCGGTATGTCAGAACCTGAAAGAGTTCGCCGCCTTCCTTTGTCGATCGCGAGCCATGCACGACATGAAACGGGTGCCGCGTATAGTCCGCCACTACCGGGTCTTTGAACGGCATCCTCGACGACACGACCTCGATTTTTGCTTTTGTGACGTCCCACGCCATCGGCATGATCACATCGAAGAACGTCGAGCGGCCGTCGAGCGGAAGGTCGAACCGCTCGATGTGTTGGAGACCGAACTCCGCCATCTTCCGCTGCACGAACGCGGCGGACGCGAGTCGCGACGTGTGCGTCTGCGGAAGCTCAATGGCGGTAAGCTCTCCGATCTGGGAGAGGAGAGAGCCTGAATCAGGATATGTATTCATTCGTGGTTATATTATGTGCCTATTGATGAAGTAGTGTCGATATCATTGAGCTACCTTTTCGGCCTGTCTC
>CAYRPP010000033.1:0-11483 GCA_964426115.1 uncultured Lentisphaerales bacterium
TCTGGTCGAGCGAGGAGGCGCAGGCGACCGCGCCGTACCGCGAGAGGCGGCCGTATGACGGCTTGAGCCCCACGCAGCCGCAGAAGGCGGCGGGCTGCCGCACCGAGCCGCCCGTGTCCGATCCCAGTGCGCCAAGCGCCAGGCCGCCCGCCACGGCCGCCGCCGAGCCGCCGCTCGAACCGCCGGGCACAAGCCCCGGCTTGACGGGATTGAACGCGGGGCCGTGGGCGGAACTCTCCGTCGTCGAGCCCAGGGCGAACTCGTCCATGTTGGTGCGCCCGACGAAAAGCGCGCCGGCGGCGCGCAGCCGGGCGATGACCGTGGCGTCGAAGGGCGCCCGGTAGCTTTCGAGGATGCGCGAGGCGCAGCCGCAGGGCTGCCCCGCCACGCTGATGTTGTCTTTGATGGCCAGCGGCACACCCAGCAACGCGCCCGGGTGCCCCGACGCGCGCGCGGCGTCCGCGGCCGCAGCCTGGGCCAGCGCGTCGGCCTCGTCGATCCAGATATAGGCGTTTAACGCTGGATTCCTGCGGCGCACGGCCTCCAACAGGGACTCGACCAGTTCGACCGAGGTGAAACAGCCATCGCGCAAGGCCTCGGCCGCGGTCCAGATTGTCAGTGCACCAAGATCGATCGTCTTCACCAGGCGTTCCTATTCCACGATCTTCGGCACATTGAACTCCGTCGGCGTCCGCGCCGGGGCGTTGCCCAACGCGGTCTCGCGATCCAGCCCCGCTTCCGGCTCGTCGTCCCGGAACAGGTTGCTGGCCGGTATTCCGTGCGAGGTGGGCTCGATGCCCGTCAGATCCAGCTCTTTAAGGGTGTCGATGTACCGGAGAACATCGGCCAGTTGACGCCCGAAGACGACCGCCTCGTCGTCTGTCAAATCAATGTGGGCCAGGCGGGCAACATACCCCACATCCATTCTCTTTTCCTCAACATCTTCAGCCATCGAGATTCCCTGGTACCGGTAAAGCAAAAGTCACTTGTCTTCCGGACGGACATCCGCCGGAGCAACCGGAACCGTCGGGTCTGCGGGTGCCACGGAAGCGACGGGTGCCGCGGGTTCCGCAGGGATCGCGGGAGCCGCGGGCGCCACGGCTGTAGCGACGGGTGCCGCGGGTTCTTCAGCAACCACGGGGGCCGCGGGGGCTGCAGGTGCTGCGGATTCCACAGCGACCGCGGGGGAGGCGGGGAGAGCGGCTTCCGCGCCGTTGGGCATCGGCCGGGATGCCGGCGCCCGGCGACCTCCGGGAGGCCCGTAGCGGCCGTAACGCCGCGCGTCGACATTGCGGTCGAGCAGGGTGAAGCCGTAGGTGTCCGCCAGGCGGCGCCACTGCCCCGGGCTCATCCGCAGATAGCCGTTAACGGCATTGGCGACCTCGTGCAGGCGCGTGCCGCTGACCGTGCTGGCCTGCTGCGCCCAGACCGCACTCGACCGGAGCTGCGACATCGTCGCCCCCTCGCCGACGAGCACCAGCGCGTCGGCCGCCGCCGTGGACCACGAAGCCGGCGCCAGCCGCATCCAGCGCCCGGCGGCGGCGTCGTAGCGTTCGAGCGACAGGCTCTCGCCTGCCCCGCTGTAGCAGACCAGGCTCATGGACCGCGGAAACATGGAGACGAAATCGAATCCCAGGTTGACCAAGTCGTGTCGCGCCGGAATGGCCAGCACCACCTGGTCGGCGGCGGAGGCCAGCCCGGCACCCAGCAGCAGACTGCACAGGAACCAGCGACAAATCGGCAAGCACTTCATGGCGGAATCTCCATCTGCCCCGTGGAGACTGCAACGGGGCCGTTTAATGCATTTTGCCTTTTTGCCGCCCGGTTGTCAATGATGCCTGTCGTGTGGCCCTTGACGCCGTACGGCCGACCCGATACGATATCACTGTCATCACCGTTGACATGTGCAGGATGCCTGCGGGAGTCCACAGCGGCTACACGGCATGTGCATGTCCGGATGGCGCGAGGACTAAATGATGAGCATCATGAAGGAGTTCCGGGAATTCGCCGTCAAGGGCAACGTCGTCGACATGGCGGTGGGCATCATCATCGGCGGCGCGTTCGGCAAGATCGTCACCTCGATCGTCAACGACGTGCTGATGCCGCCGATCGGCCTGCTGCTGGGCGGCGTCAACTTCCGCGACCTTTCGGTGACGCTCAAAAAGGCCGTGGGCGACACGGCCGCCGTGACCCTGAACTACGGCAACTTCATCCAGACGGTCGTGGACTTCCTGATCGTGGCGATCTCGGTCTTCGTCGTGATCAAGGCCCTCAACTCGATCCGCCGCAAGGAAGAGGCCGCCAAGGCGGGCTGACCGGCCGTTGACCGCGGGGATTCCTCAGCCGGTGGGGATCGAAGCCGACGGCACCGTCCCCGGCCCGGGGCGCGCGCCCTAGTCCGATCCTGAAGCTCCCCTGCCGACGCCATGCCCGCCCCTCCCTCCTTCACGCTGCTTATCAAGCCTGCCGGGGCCGACTGCAACCTGCGCTGCACCTATTGCTTCTACCTCGACAAGGCGGCCCTCTACCCGGAGACCTCCCGCCACCGCATGTCCGACGCGGTACTGACGCGCCTGATCGGCAGCTACCTGGCGACCGACCAGCCCCAGTACGGCTTCGCCTGGCAGGGCGGCGAACCAACGCTCATGGGCCTCGCCTTCTACAAGCGCGTCACGGAACTGCAGCAGCGTCACGGCCGTACCGGGGCGGTCGTCGCCAACGGCCTGCAGACCAACGCCACCCTGATCGACGACGAGCTGGCCGCGCATCTCGCGGCCTACCGCTTTCTCGTGGGGGTCAGCGTCGACGGCCCGGCGGATCTTCACGACGCCTACCGCCTGACGCGCGACGGCCAGCCGACACGCGCCAGCGTCGAAGCCGGAATCCAGCGCCTGCGGCGCCACCACGTCGATGTCAACACCCTGACGCTGGTCAACAACCTCAACGTCCGGCATCCCGAACGGCTCTACCGCCACCTGGTCGAGCACGGTCATTTTCACCACCAGTATATTCCCTGCGTCGCCCTTGACGCACAGGGCCGACCGCAGCCCTTCAGCCTGGAGGCCTGCCCGTGGGGCGACTTCCTCTGCCGACTCTTCGACTGCTGGTATCCCGCCGACACCCGACGGGTCTCGATCCGGCTCTTCGATTCGATCCTCACCCGACTGGTCGACGGCGTGGCCAACGTCTGCACCCTGGGCCGTGACTGCCGGCAGTACTTCATGGTCGAGCACAACGGCGACGTCTATCCGTGCGACTTCTTCGCCGAGCCCGGACTACGCCTCGGCAACATCATGGAGACCGGATGGGAGGCGTTTTGGCAGTCGCCCCGCTACCAGGCCTTCGGGGCCTGCAAGGCACACTGGAACGCGGCCTGCGACACCTGCCCGTGGCTCGATGTCTGCGCGGGCGACTGCCCGAAACACCGCTACGGCGTTTCACGCGATCCGCGCCAGCTCAGTCTCCTGTGCGCCGGCTGGAAGCCGTTCTTCGCCCACACGATGCCCCGCTTCCGACGGCTGGCCGACGGAATCCGCGCCGAACGCCGCGCCCGCCATGCGATGACATTTGGCACGGCCAGCGACGCGGCGGCCATCGGCCGCAACACGCCCTGCCCCTGCGGCAGCGGACGGAAATTCAAGCACTGCTGCGGCGCGCGTCAACCCTAGTCGCGGCGCAGGGCCTCGACCGGATCGAGCCGGGCGGCCCGCCGCGCGGGGTAGAGGCCGAAGACGATGCCGATGCCGGCGCTGATGCTGAAGGCCAGGATCAGACTGTAGGGCCGGATGGATGTCGGCATGTCGGCCAGCATCGTGATCAGCAGCGGGATGACGCTGCCGAGCAGGAGCCCGATCAGGCCGCCGCCGATGGAGAGCACGCAGGTCTCGACGAGGAACTGGAGCACGATGTGGCTGCGCCGCGCGCCGATCGCGCGCCGGATGCCTATCTCCTGCGTACGCTCGGTCACCGAGGCCAGCATGATGTTCATGATGCCGATGCCGCCGACGAGCAGGCTGATGGCGGCGATGGAGCCCAGCACGACATTGAAACGGCGCTTGGTGGCCTCGGCCTCGCGGAGCAGGGCCAGCGGCACGTCGACGCGGAAGTCCTCCTTCTTGTGGAAGAACCGCAGCATCGCCTCGATCGCCTGCATGCCCGGCTCGACCGCCCGTGTGCCGCGCATCTCGACGATGATCTGGCTCAGCTCGACCTTCTCCATGGAGCGGCTGCTCGCCGACATCTGCATCTCGACCTCGCCGAAACGCTCGATGCCGGTTTTCATGGGAATATAGACATCGGTCTCGCGGTCGGGCGTCTGCATGCCGCCCGTGCTCTCCGCATTGCGGACGATGCCGACGACTTCGAAGAAGGTCGAGCCGAGTCGCAGGGTCTGGCCGATGGTGTGCTGTCCGGCGAGCAGCTTGCGCGCCCCGTTCTCGGTCAGCACGCAGACGGTTGCGCGCGCGCTCTCGTCCCGCGGGGTCAGCAGGCGGCCGGCCACCACGGGCCGCGCGACGACGTCGAACCAGGCAGCCGTGGTGCCGACCACGCGCAGTTCCATGGAGAGCGCGCCAAGGAAGCCCTGCTTGCGCATGAAACGCGCCGGCACCGTCCGGGCGACGCCGGGGATCGTCTCGAGAATGCGCACCTCGTCGGCGTAGAGGAGACCGTAGGTGTTCATGCGGCTCGACCGCTGGATTCCCTCGGCGCCGGCCTCGGGAGGCTTGACGGAGGCGAGGATGATGTTCTGGCTGCCGAGCTTGCGGATGGCGTCGAGCGCCTGCTGGCTGGCCCCCTCGCCCACGGCGAGCATGGCCACGACGCTGCCCACGCCGAAGACGACGCCCAGCATCGTCAGGAACGAGCGCATCTTGTGGCGCAGGATGTCCGTGAGCCCCATGTGGACCAGGGGCAGGAGTTGCAGGCCCGTCATGCCAGCACCTCCCCGTCGATCTGCCGGATGGTCCCGTCGCGCAGGTGGATCCGCGCGCGCGCGTAGTCGGCGATGTCCTCCTCGTGGGTCACCATCAGGATTGTGCGTCCGTCGCGGTTCAGCGCCGAGAGGAGCTCCATGATCTGGCGGCTGGTAACCGTGTCGAGGTTGCCGGTCGGTTCGTCGGCCAGGATCACGGGAGGATCGTTGGCCAGGGCGCGCGCGATGGCGACGCGCTGGCGCTGGCCGCCCGAGAGCTCCGAGGGGCGATGGCGCAGCCGGTTGTCGACACCGACATCGGCGGCCAGCCGGGCCACGCGCCGGTGCTGCTCCTCGTGCGAGAGCCCCTGGTAGAAGAGCGGCAGGGCGATGTTCTCGGCAACGGTCAGTTGCGGGATCAGGTGGAAGCTCTGGAAGACGAAGCCCAGGTTGTGGAGGCGGTGGTCGCTGAGGGCGTCGTCGCTCATGTGGGCGACGTTGACGCCGTTGAGCCAGTACTCGCCCGACGAGGGGCGGTCGAGACACCCGAGAATGTTGAGCAGCGTGCTCTTGCCGGACCCGCTGGCCCCCATGATGGCGAGGAATGCGCCGCCGCGGACGCCGAAGGAGACCCCCGCCAGCGCGTCGACCTGTTCCTGGCCGACACGGTAGCGCTTGGTGACGGCCGCCAGCCGCAGGACGGCCGCATCGGCGCCGGGCGCGGACGCCGCCGGCTCGACAGACGGGCTCATGCGCCGCCGGCTCCCGCCGGGGCGGCCGGCGCCACCGTCTCGCGTGGCGCCCGCTGCTGGCGCGGCGGGCGCGGCTGACGCTCGCCGCCCTCCGAACGGGCGGGGGCTTCGGCTGCCGTCGTCTCCGGCGCCGAGGCTCCCGGCCGCGGGTTGCCAGTATCCGCTTCGGGCACCGCTGGCGCGCTGCCGTTGGCCGACTGAACCGTGCCGGCCTCCAGCGGCGGATTGAGCAGCACCATGTCGCCCTCGGCGAGGCCCGCCGTCACATGCACGACACGGTTGTTGTCCAGGCCGAGCGCCACCGTGCGCTTCACGGCCTTGCCGCTCTCCACCACGTAGACCACCGGACGGCCCGCCACGCGGATCACGCACTGGATCGGCACGAAGAGCGCCCGGTCGTGATGTTCGATCATCATGTCCGTCTCGCAGTTCATGCCCGAGCGCAGGTCGGTGGACTGGTCCAGCTCGATCTCGCAGTTGTAGAGCTGCAGATCGGGATTGAGCCAGGCATTCCGGCCATCCGGCAGCAGGCCGATCTTGCTGAGACGCCCGGTGAACCCAACGCCCGGCAGGGCATCCACCTTGATGCGCGCCGGCTGCCCGACCTTGAGCTTGGTCAGGCTCGACTCGGGCACGCTAAGCTCGACGATCATGCCTCCGTCGATCGGGATCTGCAACAGTTCCTGGCGCTCGACCACGGTCGAGCCGGCCTGCAGCGGTTCGCCGCCCCAGCGGCGGCGCGAGGCCTGCATGGTCGAATGGTAGATCACGACGCCGTTGGTGGGCGCGAGAATGCGGCAGTTGGCGATCTGCTGCTCCAGGTTGGCCAGTTTGGAACGCTGCCGCTCGGCTTCCAGTTCGCGCGCCTTGAGGTCGCTTTCAGCCTGCACGACGTTGGCGCGCGTCTGTCGCTGCACGCGTTCCAACTCCATCTCGGCTTGCCGCAGGTTCGAGGCCAGCGTAGCCTGCTGCTGGCGCGAGGAGTAGTTGGTCAAAACGCTCAGCGAGGTGATGGCGGCCTGCAAACTGATCTGTTTCTGCTTCAGGGCCATCTCGTCGGCCTGCAGCTCGCTGCGCGTCAGATAGCCCTCCGTCGCGAGCTTGCGGGTCCAGCCCAGGCTCTCGGTGGCGCGCTCGACCTCCTCGTGCGCCAGGGCGATCTTGCTCTCCGACTCCTGGAGCGTCTGCGGAAACTCGCCTTTCTGGTACTTCTCCAGCTCCAGGCGGGCAAGCTGCAGTTTCAGTTCCGCCGCGGAGACCGAGGATTCCTGCTCGATGCGCGCGATCGCCAGCTTCTCGGTCGCGGCGACGAAGGACGATTCCGCGTTGCCTACCAGGATCTGCTGGTCGGTCTTGCGGTCGGCGAGGGCGCTGGCGTCGAGTTCGACCAGCAACTGCCCGTTCGTCACGGTACGGCCCTCGTCGATGATCCAGATGACGGTGTTACGGCCCTCGGCCTGACTCCGCACGGTCGCGGTTCGGCGGCTCTGCACCGTGCCGGCCGTCACCACCGAAATGGTCAGCGGGCCCTCCCGGACGGTATAGAGCGGCCCCTGGTCATCGGCCCCGTCCGGCGCAAGCGCGCGCGCCAGCAGGAAACCGGCCGCCAGCAGGACCAGGAGTCCCGCGCCCCAGACGCGTGAACGACGCCAGAAGGGCCGCTGAGGTTCAATCTGCGTTGTCGAGGGGTTCACGCCACAATCCTTCCTCCGAGAGTTCGAGCGCCGAGAGATCCCGCCGCAACGAGAGGCCCGACAGCCGGTACTTGACGACGGCCGAGACCAGCGCATTGCGCGCGTTCAGCAGGGCGCTCTCGGCCTCGAGCACATCGCGCGTGCTGGCGCGGCCGGCCTGCTGGAACAGATCCGTGCTGCGCACCCGGCGCTCGGCGACGCGCAGCGCCTCGGCCTGGATGACAAAGGACGACCATGACGAGCCGATGTCGCGCAAGCCCGTGCGCACCGCGCTGCGGGCGCTGTCCTCGGCCGTCTCGAGGGCGCGCCGCGCGCTGTCGACGGCCAGGGCGGCGGCCCGGTAGGCGTTGCGCTCCGCCGCGCGTTCCCAGGGAAGCCCCGCGTCGAGGTTCAACGCGTAGTCACGCTTGTCGCCGGCCTTGCTGCCGCTCTTGCGGTCCTGCCCCACGCTCGCCGAGGCGCCGAGGCCCAGATCCGGGCGCAGGGCATCCGCGGCAATCGTGAGCGCGCGCTCCGCGTCTTCCAGCCGACAGCGCGCGAGGATCAGGTCATGCCGGTTGGTCAGGGCCAGCCCCAGGGCCTCGGACTCGGTAAATGGCGGCGGCGGGGCGGACAACGACACCAAGTTGGTCAGGCCCGGCGCAAGCCCCATGCTCGTCTGCAGCAGGTCGAGCTCGCGGCTGTCAACCTCGACGGCCGCCTCGACCGGCAATCCCAGTGTGATCTTGAAGGCGTCAATCTGCGCCTGCCGCGCCTGCTCGGCGGCGACAAGCTGGTCGTCGGTACGGAGCAAATCCTGGCGCGTCTGGTCCAGCTCGACCTGCGGCAGCCGTCCGGCATCGCAGAGCATCTGCGCACGGCGGTAGCTGTCGGAGAGCCGCTGCTGGTTCTCCTGCAGGGCCACCACGCGCTGCGAGGCCTCGAGCAGGTTGTAGTAGCCGGATGCGATCTGGACGGCATAGCTCTGCCGGAAACTCTCGAAGCCGTAGATGGCGTATACCAGGTTCCGTTCCGCCTGGGTCAGCGGCTCCATGGCGATCAGGCGGCCCGAGCCGCGCAGCAGCGGAATCTTGACGGTGGCGTCGCCCAGCAGGCCGAGGGTCGAGCCGCGGTCGCCCGTCAGCAGCCGCACGACATCGAGTCCCAGCGAGGCGGAGAGATTGGCGCCGCGGGCCAGCTTGCGCGCGACGGTGGCCTTGCCGCTGCCGGTCGCCTGCTCCGACTTTGTGTCGCCCGCCGCGCCGCCGCCGGCATCCGAACGCGATAGGCCGCCTCCCAGCAGACCCTCGAAGGTCGTCTCGAAGGCGTGCTGCTGGAGCTGCAGGTCGAGCGCCGCGCTGAAGACTCCCTCCTTTTTCTCCTGGTACTCGTTGCTGTTGCGGGCACCCGCCACCAGCGCGTCCTCGAGGGATAGCACAAGGGGCACAGGCAGCTGAGGAGCGGGACTCCTGGCGCCGTCCCGGGCCAGTTGCAGCCGGACCCGCAGCCGATCCGACGGGCGGGCGATGGTGAAGGCGTTCGTGTTGCCGGTCACCTGTCGCCGGTAGTCGGCCGCCAGGCGGTTGCCGATGCGCTCCGTCTGCCGCATGGCGCGCTCAGGCGTCATGCAGCCCGGCAGGAGCACCGCTCCCCCGGCAAAACAAACAAGTATCGTTGAACGAAAGACAGACATCGCCTTGAAGACAGCAAGCAGACTTCATGCCACCCAGTAGCTCCCTGCGTAAGTCCGGTTGTCATCCCGACAATGTGGGAGGGGCGTCCGCCGCTCGCGAATATGCGCCAGAAGATGCGCTAGTCCCAAGCTGGGATAGTGTTGAACTTTGGTCCTGTCCCCGCGAAGCCGGAGGTGGCGGCGTCTCTCCTGTCTTCCCTACCGGGAGGCCGTTCAACTCTGTCACCGAACGAACAGTAGGTGTAGGTGTAGGTGTAACGCCTAGGCGTCGTGCAACACCCGGCTTGCCACCGGCACAGGAGGCGGGTATGCTATCGCTCATGGCTGAGCAGGCGAAGATACGTCATCCGGGATGGCGCCGCCTGGCGGTGGCGGCGCTGCTGATTCTGCTGTGGTTCACAGGCGCCGCCGGCTGGGCGCTGCGCCCCCTGTTGCTGCTGGCCCTGCCGCGTCTCTCGAAGGATTTCACCATCGCCTACCAGGGCCGCGCGGAAGTCGCTGATCCCCACATGGGGGCGGCGCTCGACGTTAGCGAGCCGCGGTTGCGCAAGCTGGCAAACGAGCTGCTCGGATGGAAGGCCGGCCTCATTCCGCCCGGACTGATCCCGCGGCAATACGCCTTTTCCGGGGAGGCGCGGGTTAAGTTGGACGACGAGGCCGAACCCGTGGATCTCCCGGTCGTCGTGCGCATCGTGCCTGGACTACCCTCCCCTGCCCTGCGCGTCCGGCTTCCTTCGGATCTGGTCAACGCCGCGCTGGACTACGACGGATCCTTCGCCTCGCGCTCGAAACGTCACAAGTACCTCCTCGGACACTACGAGACCATCCACTGGATCAAGTTCGATACCGTCAAACTCGCCTCGCGACTCTCGGCCAAGGAGCTGAGACGCCCCGTCACCTTCCGGCGTCTTGCCGGCGAGGCGACAGGATCGGTGCGCTTCAAGGTGAAGGAGAACATCGGCGATGCCAGTATGACCGCGAAGGTGCGCCGCATGGAACTGCGGTGCGACCTGGAGTTCAAGCGCTACCTCGATGGGCTGGCCCTGGCCTACAAGATCACTATTCCGAAGCTCGACGCCGACATTCCCAACCTGGCTCCGGTCTTCGAGACCCGCCCGGTCGAGGCGCTGCGCCAAACACTGGAGGAGTCTATGGCCCGCCCGCGCAAGCTCGAACGCCTGGCGCGCAAACGCTTTCCCAACGGTATTCCCCTCGACGTGGAGGTGGACATCGAGGTCTTCAAGACGGAAACGGAATAGCCGGTGGGGTAGTGTTCGGTTGGCCGTAAACTGCTTTCTCGGGCGCTTCCGGTTTTGTGGAGGGATTTTATATTGATGACTGGAGCCTGACAAATAAATCGAGTAGGCGGGTGGAGTAAGTGTGCCGATTAAGAATGGGGTTAAGCTGGAAGTACTCAACCGCCATCATAAACGCAATCTTAATCGTCATCTTAAACGGCACACGTAAACGACCTGCTTAAACGTCTGTTAGCGTGTTGTCACTGCACCATCTTCAATTACGGCGACGATTACAGTGGGCGGTATAACAGTGGCGCGGGACGTCCCGGACCGCGGGCTGTGATACGTGCTGGCAGTCCGGGACGTCCGGCCCCATTCCACGCCATACCCCCGTGCGAAAAAAGGTAGGGCGAGCTGTCCCCAGCGAGCCGCAATACGTATATTTCCGCGCCCCGGCGTGCGGCTCGCCGGGGACGGCTCGCCTTCGTGATCTTCGTGGTGAAATGACGAATCGAGGATGAGGACGAGGATGATCGCGGGCAGGCAGGAATGCCTGCCCCACCTTTCCCCTCTGCGTTAAACACTCCCCGGCGCTGCGGCTCGCTGGGGACAGTAGAAGAAACGCTATGGCAACACCCGTAGCCAACTGAATACCGGCGGAACGCCTTACCAGTCCCGTCCGCCGGGTGCCATCGGGAAGTCGCGCATCTGCCGGCGTTTCTGCTCCTCGTGTTCCTTTTCGCGCTCGAGTGCCCGGCGCAGCACCTCCTGCACCTCGGGCGGAGGCTCATCGGAAGACTCCTGCTTCTGCTCTTCCTGTTTCTCGTCCTGTTGCTGCTCCTGCTGTTGCTGCTGCTGCTGCTGTTGTTGCTGCTGCTGTTGTTGCTGCTGTTGCTGCTGCTGCTGCTGTTGCTGCTGCTGCTGTTGCTGCTGCTGTTGTTGCTGTTGCTGGGACTGCTGCTTTTGCTTTGGCAGCAGCTCCTGGATGCGATTCAAATTCTGCAGGGCCTGGTACTGGGCGTCGGCCGGACACGCTCCGCCCTGCTTCATGGTCTGCATGATCTGCTTGTGGAGCTCGCGTGTATCGGCGGTCAGGCGCTCGATCTCGGCGCGGTCCTCGGGCGATAGCGAGGGCGCATTCGTGTCGGCCTGGGCCTGCTGCTGGACCTGGTCGGCCCAGGGGCCGAACCGCTGCTCGAAGAGCCCGGTGAGTTG
>CAYRPP010000034.1:0-11454 GCA_964426115.1 uncultured Lentisphaerales bacterium
TCTGGGTGCAGGGCGGTGGGCATGGCGGCAATCCCATCGACCGCCGCGCCTACGAGCTCGACAGCGGTTGGTGAGGGCTTCTTCTGTGTCAAGGCGTCGTGAGCACGACGGACAGCTGTCACATTCGCGCTCCGGGAAGAGGGGCTTCGCCATCGTCATCCTCGCGGACATGCATAACCAGCCAGCATTCGGAGGGTCTGCGCGTTGACGCCGGCCGGTATCTCGAAACACGCCCCACTGCCGTGGCCGAGCACGAACGTGATTGACCCTGAGCGCGATGCGGACAAGGAGTTCAAGGTCATGACCATCAGCCAGACTGTCGAAATCCGCGAACGCATCGCAGGGAAAGGCAGGAATCCCCCGCGTTGGATTGGGACGTACTTCCAGGAGAGCCCGGGAACGTGGTATGCGGCGAGGGCGGGCGATATTGTGTACTCGTCAATTGATCTCTGGAAAGGATGCATGGGGTTTGTGACAGATGAGTTCGACGGCGCGCTCGTGACAAAGGAGTTTCCCAAGATCTCGTCGAAATTGCCGAGGATGATGTCGACGATGGCGATGGTGCGAACTGATGTGAACGGGACGACGGGGCTTACGCCGACCGCCTGACGAGGCGTTTTGTACACGGGTTTTACCGAGGACTTGGAAGCCCGACTCGTCCACCACAACGCCGGCGGCGATCCTCACACCGCCAAGTATCGTCCCTGGCGCATGAAGACGGCTCTTGCCTTCACAGAACGCGCGCAAGCCCTTGCGTTCGAGCGCTATCTGAAGTCCCCATCCGGTCGCGCGGTCGCCAGGCAGCGGCTCTGACCGGTGCCATCAGATGTTGAACGGTGTCCATGAACGGCAGCGTCGGCGCGTCGAGAACGGGGATCATGTGTGCGACCAGTTGGGGGCCGGGTTCAATCGTCGGGTAGCAGCACCTTCAAACGGCCGGCGCGCATGATCTCCGCGGCGTGCGCCATTTGTTCCGGCGTCATCTTCAAACCTTCCGGCATGGTGCACTCTTTCCCCATATGGAAGGGGGGCTCCGGTAGCCGCCGATATAACAAAGCTCGACGGCAATGAGACGCAAGGAAAGGCCACTGGATGGAGAACTTGTGGCCGGACGCCCTAGATCGTGTCGAACTTGGCCGTGGAACCCCAGAAGCGCATGGGTTCGGTGTCGGGATAGGGGTAGCGGCCGAGGTCTAGCTGGATCGTCCGGTTGCGGCGGGCGAGATGCTGCAGCACCAGATCCCGGATGCGGACCGGGCGGCCGCTGCAGCAGTTGACGATGCCCTCGACGCGGCGCTGGCAGGCGATGCGCGCCAGCCGGTCCGCGGCCTCGGCGACCGGCAGGTAGTCGCGTTCCTGGTCGCCCGGACTCATGGGGAAGACGGTGTCGCCAGCCTCGAGCGCGCGGTCGAGCTGCGCGAGCAGCGAGCGGGGATTCTGGCCGGGGCCATGCAGGTAGAAGAGCCGCGCCCATTTGAAGTGGAACGGCACGTCGCGCCGCAGCTCCAGCAGGAAGCGGCGCAGGGTGTCCTTGGCGAGCGCGTAGGCGTTGTCGGGGCAGGCGGTCAGATCCTCGCCCAGGCAGCCTTCGCGCAGGCCATATTCGAAGCAGGTTCCCGCCACCGTCAGGTCCGCCAGCCCGTGGGTGAGCAGGTTCTTCAGGAAGGAGTAGTGCCGGGGCAGGTTTTCCTCGAAGTGGAAGCGCTCGCGGTAGCGCGGCAGACCCTCCCATGCCAGATGCACGAGGATATCCGGCCGGCCGAAATACGCATGGAGGTCGTCCACCGGCGCGGCGGACAAGTCGAGCGGCCGGTAGGCGGCCCCGGCCAGCCAGGGAAAGGGCGCGGGGTCGCGCTCCAGGGCGGTGGCCGTGACCTGGCAGCCGCGCGCCAGCAGGAGCGGGACGAGGTGACGGCCGATGAATCCAGTTGCGCCTGTGACGAGGATGTGCATGGCGGGTCAGTCTAGCACGCGCAGCCCGGGGATGGGCACCGCGAACCGGCAGCCCATGCCGCGCATGTCCGCGAGCTGCCGGGTGATCTCGTCCTGGAGGTTCCAGGGCAGGATCAGGACCAGATCCGGCCGCAGGGCGCGCAGCGCGCCGGGGGTGACGACCGGGATGTGGCTGCCCGGAAGGTACTTGCCCTGCTTGTGCGGGCTCGCGTCCGCGACGCAGGCCACCAGGTCGCGCGTGACGCCGCAGTAGTTCAGCAGGGTGTTGCCCTTGGCGGCCGCGCCGTAGGCCGCTACGGTGCGGCCGGCGCGTTTCTGCGCGACCAGGAATTCGAGCAGCTGCAGCTTCGCCGCCAGCGCGCGCGGCTGCAGGCCGCGGTAGTAGTCCGGGGTCTCCAGGCCGGACTCCTGCTCGCGGCGCAGCAGCGCTGCCAGGCGCGGCGTGGCCGGGTGGCGGGCGCACGCCGCATGCCGCGCGTAGATGCGCAGCGAACCACCGTGGGTGGGCAGCTCCTCGACATCGAAGAGCGCTAGTCCCCGGGACTCTAAGACGCGGCGCACGGCAGTCAGCGAGAGGTAGGAGTAGTGCTCGTGGTAGATGGTGTCAAACTGGTTGTGCTCCACCAGGCGCATCAGGTGGGGAAACTCCATGGTGATGACGCCGTCCGGCTTGAGCAGCAGCGCCATGCCGCCGACGAAGTCGCCGATGTCTGGCACGTGGGCCAGCACGTTGTTGCCCAGCAGCAGGTCGGCGCGGCGCCCTTCCGCCGCCAGGCGTTCGGCGAGGCGCATGCCGAAGAAGTCCACCACGGTCGTGATGCCCTTGGCCTGGGCGGCCGCGGCCGTGTTGGCCGCCGGCTCGACGCCGAGGACCGGGATGCCCCGCGCGTGGAAGTACTGCAGCAGGTAGCCGTCGTTGGAGGCGAGCTCCACCACCTGCGACGCGGGGCCGAGCCCGAAACGCGCGGTGACGGCCTCCACATAGCGGCGCGCGTGGTCGAGCCAGCTCGTCGAGAAGGAGGAGAAGTAGACGTAGGAGTCGGTGAACAGCGCGGCGGGTTTCTCGTAGTCCGCCGTCTGCGCGAGCCGGCAGGCTGAGCAGACGAGGACCTTGAGCGGGAAGTGCGTCTCGGGCTCGGCGAGCTGCCGCTCGTCGAGGAAGGCGTTCGAGATGGGCGCGTGGCCTAGATCTATGAGCACCTCGCTCAGGGGTGCTTGGCAGAAACGGCAGTTCATTCTCAGAATCCCTGGAATCCGCCGTCCAGGCGGGGGTGGGCGGCGTCGCGCGCGGAGAGGCAGGCTGGCGCGGCAGGCCAGGCGATGCCGAGGCGCGGATCGTCGTAGCGCAGGCCGCCCTCGGCATCGGGCGTGTACGGGTGCGAGTGGTGGTAGATGATCTCGGTGTCGGCGGCGAGCGTCTGGAAGCCATGCGCGAAGCCGGGCGGCACAAGCAGCATCGTGCGGTTCGCCGCCGAAAGCTCCGCGCCGAACCATTTCAGGAAGGTGGGCGAGCCGCGCCGCAGATCCACGATCACGTCCCAGACCGCGCCGGCAACGCAGCGCACCAGCTTGGTCTCCTGGTGGGGCGGACGCTGGAAGTGCAGGCCGCGCAGGGTGAGCGCGCGGCGCGTGAAGGAGTGGTTGATCTGTACCCATGCGAGCGGCGGCGCGACCGCGCGGAACTCCTCGGCACAGAAGACGCGCGCGAACCACCCGCGCTCGTCCTGGAACGGCTCGGGATCCACGAGGTGGCTGCCGCCGAGCGGCGTGGGGCGGAAGATCATAGCCGCGGGTCTCCGGCGGCCGCGTAGGCCTCGATGTCGGCCAGGCAGAGCGCGCGGGCGTCGGCGGCGCCGCGCAGCGCCCGGCGGTACCAGTCGGCGGTGCGGCGGAGGGTGGTCGGGAGGCTCCAGCGTGGCGCCCAGCCGAGCTGCGCCACGGCCTTGTCGATGCAGAGCCTCAGGGTCGAGGCCTCGTGGGGCTGGCCGGGGAGGCCGCAATCCTCCCAGCGCCCCTCGCCCCAGGCGCGTACGAAGAGGTCGGCGAGCTGGGCGACCGTGGCCTCGCCGCCGGGAAGGGGACCGAAGTTCCAGCCGCTGCACCAGTTCGGTCCGGGCGCGTCGAGCATGCGCACGGCCAGGGCCAGGTAGCCGGAGAGCGGCTCCAGCACATGCTGCCACGGCCGGATGGCCCGCGGGTTGCGGATTTGCGCGGGACGGCCCGCGGCGAGGCTGCGCGCGAGGTCGGCTACGAGGCGGCCGGCGGCCCAGTCGCCGCCGCCGACGACGTTGCCGGCGCGCGCGGAGGCCACCTGGACGCCGTGGGCGCCGAGCGACGCCGGGTCGAAGAAGGAGCGGCGGTAGGCGGCGATCAGGATTTCGGCTGCGCCCTTGCTGGCGCTGTAGGGGTCATGACCGCCCAACGCATCGCTCTCGCGGTAGCCCCAGACCTGCTCGCGGTTCTCGTAACACTTGTCGGTGGTGACGCAGACCACGGCGCAGGGGCGGCCGAGTTCATGGACGGCCTCCAGCAGGCTGGCGGTGCCCATGACGTTGACATCGAAGGTCTCGAAGGGCCGGCGGTAGGCCTCGAGCACCAGCGGCTGGGCGGCCAGGTGCAGGACCACGTCCGGGCGGCAGGCCCGCAGGCTGTCGCGCAGGCGCGGCCGGTCGCGGAGGTCGCCGGCGGTCTCGCCGGCGGTCAGCTCGCCGGTGCGCGCGAGGCCGTAGACGCTGGGATCGGTCGGGGGAGGGAAAAAGGAGTAGCCGTGGACTTGGGCGCCGAGGCGGTGGAGCCAGACGGTCAGCCACGCGCCTTTGAAGCCCGTGTGCCCGGTCAGGAACACGCGGCGTCCGCGCAGTGTCTCGAAGGCGGTCATGTCGGGAAGGTCCATGGGGCCGCGCCGCCCGCCCAGAGCTCCTCCAGGATGTGCTTCTCGCGGATGGTGTCCATCGGCTGGAAGAAGCCCTCGTGCCGGAAGGCCATGAGCTGGCCGTCGCGCGCGAGCGCCTCTAGCGGCTCGCGCTCCCAGGTGGTACCGTCGTCGCTGATGTAGTCGAAAACGCCGGGTTCGAGCACGAAGAACCCGCCGTTGATCCAGCCCTCGCCGGTCTGGGGCTTCTCGAGGAACTCGACAACCCGGTCGCCGTCCGCGCGGACCGTGCCGAAGCGCGACGGCGGCCGCACGAGGGTCAGGGTGGCGAGCCGGCCGTGCGCGCGGTGGAAGGCGAGCAGCCGGGACAGGTCCACGTCCGCCAGTCCGTCGCCGTACGTGGCCATGAAGGTCTGCCCGCCCACCCAGGGCGCCATGCGCCGGATGCGGCCGCCGGTCATGGTGTGCACGCCGGTGTCGACGAGATCCACGGTCCACGGGCAGGGGCGCCCGCGGTGCAAGGTTACCGAGCCGGTGCCCAGGTCGACGGTCAGGTCGCTGTTGACGGTGTGGTAGTTGAGGAAGAACTCCTTGATGCTCTGGCCCTTGTAGCCCAGGGCGACGGAGAAATGGTTGAAGCCGAAGCGCGAGTAGATCGACATGACATGGCAGAGGATCGGCACCCCGCCGATCTCGACCATCGGCTTGGGGCGCACGACGGTCTCCTCGGCAAGGCGCGTGCCCAAACCGCCTGCCAGTATCACCGTTTTCATGGATTGTAATATATCGGTTTCCCGCAACCTTTCAACAGATTTCGATTTCAGCGATTACAGTTGCCGCCCGCGGCGCGCTGTACTACAGTGAAACGCGTAATGTCCGGGGAGAACAATCTGATAACCTGGCAGCGGATGGCCCTGCCCGCGCTGCTGCGCGCGGCCGGGGCGGCTCTGCCGCCGGCGACGGCCGGGGTGACGGCGCTGACCCACCATATCTATCGCGACCCGGCCCTGTTCGACGCGTCCTTCGACCAGGTGAAATGCGCGTTCCTGATGACGCGGCTGACGTGCGGGGCGGTGCCGTGCGTGCTGGTGGTGAACCGGCTGACGCCGGAGGTGGAGTCGTTCTGCGGCCGCTGGGACATCACGATAGACTACGACGCGTCGCTGCCGGGCGGCATCCCCTGCCTCAGCCGGGACTACATCGAGCGGCTGCATGAGCGCTTCGAGACGGAGTACGTGCTGGCCATCCACGGCGACGGCTTCGCGCTCCGGTCCGGGCTGGAGGCGTTTGTGGGGCCGTACGACTACATCGGCGCGCCATGGCGGCCCTCCTCGTGGTACACCCGGCTGGCCTTTCCGCATCCGCGCTTCAGCGTGGGCAACGGCGGTTTCTCGCTGCGCTCCCGAAGGCTGTGCGAGCGCGCCTCGTGGTACTTCCGTCGCAAATACCGGCTGATTCCCTACTGCTACGCGCTGGTGGACGACGTGTTCTACTGCCGGGTGCTGCCACGCTTCGAGCCTGCGGTTCGCCGCATCATGACGTACGCGCCGCCCGAGGTAGCCGGCCGGTTCTCGTTCGAGGCGTACGACGCCTATTACCCGCGCGATGGCGAGATGCCCCTCGGTTTCCACACGGTCAACGGCTTCAACCGCGTCAGTCGGGATTTCAGCGGCCGCGTCGCCGCATGGCTCGGCGAAACAGGAGCCTGCGCGCCGCGACCCGCGGGCCGCGGGTGACCGCCGCCGGCGGGAGCCGAATCAGGGATTCTATTCGATCCGCGCCTTCACGGCGCGGTGCAGATGCGCCGCGCGCAGGTTCTGGATAATGTACCTGACCTCCAGCCAGCGCGGGACATGCTGCCCGAGGAAGAGGTCCACGTCCTTGTCCGGCAGGCCGTCGCGCACGCGCTGGCCGGCGGCGTCCAGCTCCGCGAGCAACGGCGCGACATCGCGCGCATAGAAGTCGCGGTCGCCGATCGTGGGGTCGCTCCACAGGAAGAGGCTCTCGTTCTTGTCGTTGCGCAGTGTGTCGTAGGTGTTGAACGCGGCCACGACCAGGCCGCGCTTCAGCTCGCGCAGGTCGCCCGCCGCGATCTGGAAGCGCAGTTCCAGCGAGCGCTCGAGCTCCTGGACGCGCGCGCCGCAGACCGTGTAGGAGAAGCTCTTGCCCTGCGCGTCGGTGCCGTGGCGGCCGAAGCCCAGGCCCCATGTGGTTCCGCCGAGGGGCAGGCAGGTGTAGACCATCTGCCAGGGGACGAAGACATGCACGGCGACGCCGTCGGGCGTCAGCGCCGCGTCCTTGCGGATGTAGTCGGCGCCCAGCTTGTACTTCCGCGACGGCAGGGCCCACTCGACCTCGTAGGGGTCGTTGACTTCCGGCAGGTCCTTCAGGAAGGCCGTGTAGTGGAAGTCCGCGTCGCGGCCGGGACGCAGGTTGAACTCCACCTCGCCGGCCGTGCGCTTCTTGAGCACGAAGTCCTGCGGCTGCGGATCGGCGAGGCGCCCGTAGAAATGCACCCCCGACACGTCGCAGAGCACCTGCAGGCCCGTCCGGTAGGCCGGATCGGGTTTTGGGGCGTCGCACCCCTTCAGGTGGCGCTCGATGTCCCGCTTCTGGTTCAGGTCGATCATCTTGCCCGAGACCTCGAAGGCGGTGAACATCCGGCCCCAGTCGGCGTAGTGCGGCGAACGCGCCCAACTGTCGGCGCTTTGGGGCGCCTGGCGATCGAATTTCACGTCATAGGACGGGCGCGCGAAGGGAATGAACATGTTCTGCTGGATCTCGTTCTCGATCATGCGCGCGACCTCGTAGCGGTAGGCGCGGAAGAACTTGTGGCTCGCGCGGCGCAGGATGGTGAGGCGCTCCTCCGGCGCGGGCGCGCGGTTTCCGAAGACCGCCTTGTCGAACCCGGCCATCTTGCCGCCCTTGTCGAAGTGGAGCAGCGCCGCGTAGTAGTTGGTCTCGGAGGGCTTGGTGTTCCTGGCCGCCAGCGCCCTGGCGATCTGCCCGGCGGCCAGCGCGCGGTCCCCGCGGTACAGCGCCAGCTCGAGCTGCACATCGCAGAACGCTTCCGGCTCGAGCTCGAAGTACTTCTTGAGCAGGTCGTCGGCGAAGGCGTAGTCGCCGAAGGTAAACGCCGAGGCCGCATGGCCGGCATACTGCGCGGCGCCCGCCAAAAATCCCGGCTTGCGCGTGTTGAGCTTCTCCTGGAGCGCGATCACGGGCAGGATGGCGGCCTTCCAGCGCTGGTAGCGGTCCTTTTCCGGCAGCCCGTACTCGAAATAGCTTGGCAGGCCGGGCACGCGCGCCTGGAGGAGGCGCAGCCGTTTTGCATCGGTGTCCGCGTCCTTGTCCAGCTCGGCCAGCAGCGCCGCGCCCGCCTCCTGCGCTCCGCCCGCGCGCAGGAGGCCGGCCGCCTCCAGCAGGATCTCGAAGCGCCGCTCCGGATCCTCCAGGCGCCGCGCCTGCGCCAGCTCGGCTTCGAAGGCCCCGCGGTCCTGCAGACGCTGGGCGGCCTGCATGAATACCGGCAGGAAGGTATACGGCGCATCGGCGCCGTAGAGCTCCGCGGCGGAAGCCTGCAGCGCCTTCGCCGCCTGGAAGTCCACCGGCGCGATGGCCGCGACGATGCCGCGCAGGGGCGCCAGGCGCGGATCGCCCTTCTGCCCCTCGACCTTCTCGGCGCGGATCTCCTGCGCCAGGCGTACCGCCGCGGGGATCTCGCCCGCCTTGACTGCCGCCGCGGCCAGATGGGCGCACATGGCGATCTTCGAGGCGAACAGGTCCGCGTGCGCCCGCGCGGTTTTCTCGGCCGCGCCGAAGGGCATCACGCCGATGACGGCGAGCATGGCGGCCTTGCGCGCCGGTGAGGCGGGCAGCGCCGCAAGCTGCCGCCAGACAGCCTCGGCCTCCGCGTCGCCGATGCGCCTGGCGTAGGGATACATCTCCTTCAGCAGGCGGCATTTCTGGTCGGGGCCGAGGTTCTCCCGCTTCAGAAATTGCCCGATCTGCTCGTGGGCCTTTTTGGAGGGCCCCGCCCACTGCGGGTCGAACTGTTTCAGGCCGCCGATGAAGGCGTCCAGCTCGGCCGGCGGCAGCTCCTGGGAAACGGCGCCGAGGGCCGACAGGGCGATGGCGGCGAAAAAGACGGCTCTGGCTGGAAACTTCACCGGGCACCCCCCTTCGCGGCGTCCTGGAGATCGAGGATGAACGCGATGCACTCCATGCGGATCGAGTCCGCCGACTCGCGGCGCTCGTCGGCGTAGGCCAGCCAGCTCAGGGCGCGGCGCGCCAGATGCCGGACTTTGGCGTCCGCATGCTCCAGCGCCGGCGCGGCGAGCTGCTTCAGCCGCGTCGCGTAGCGCACGTCGTCCAATCCCTCGCGCATGCCCTCGTAGGCCAGCGTGTGGATGAAGGCGCCGTTCCCGCCGAGGACCGTCACGATGCCGCGGTACCAGTTCTCGTCGGTGATGGCGTTGTCGTTCCAGTTGTTGCGCCAGAGGATGTAGTTCGCGCTCACGTCGTAGTTCGCCTTGTAGGCCACCAGCCCGTGGGCGCGGCGGAAGTAGTCCGGGTTCTCCGGCCCGCAGTGCGGGTCGGCGTACCAGCCCACCAGCGCGTGGGGGTTGGACTCGTGGAACTTGTCGGCCTCGATCTTGCGCAGCGGACTGGGAATGCCGGGCAGATTTATGAAGTCGAGCGCAAAGAGCTGGCGGCGCCACGCCTTGCTGGCCACGAAAACGCCGATGCCGGCTTCGTGCGCCGCCAGCCAACTGCTCTGCTCGGTGCGAATGATTTCGGGGGGCGCCTCGTCGCGTCCGTAGGCGTAGAGGCGCGTGTGCCCGAGCGCCTTGCGGCACATATCGGCGTACCGGAGGAACTGCCGCCGCTGCCGGTCGATCGCCCGCAGATCGGCCTCGCCGGGGTTCGCCTCGTCGATCGACACGTTGGCGTAGAACCCCGGGCGGATGAAGAGGTCCGTTCCCAGCCCCGCCTGCTTCATGCGCGCCACATATGCCTCGAAGGCGTCCGGCGCGAAGAGCGACATGGAGATGATGTTGATCGGATAGAGCGCGTTGTGGTCCGCGAGATCCTTCATGGTGCCGTCGTCGTACTCGTTGCGGTAGCCGAGATACGGCGCGAAGATGAACTCCTTGCCGGGGTCGTAGTTCGTCATCGCGCGCGGCAGCCCGAACGGCAGCACCGTCACGCTGAGCGGCACCGCGCCGAACTCCCGGCCTTCAGCCGCCATGGCGATCGCCCCCGTGTAGACGCCCGCTTTGGCATCGCCGGGCACCTTGACTGTCACGAGGAACTGCTTGAACTCGTCCTTGTTCAGCACGCAGGGCTGGAGCGTCGCGGCATCGTTGATCAGGGACTGGTTGGCCTGGTTGTCCCGCGAGTAGTTGACCACGGAGAACATGGCGCTCATCCAGCGGTAGTCGGCCTGGCCGTCGCCAATGCTGTAGCGCACGTAGTTGTCCCGCGTTTCGGGATCGACGCGCACCAGGTCCTCGTCGTTCAGCAGCATCTCGGGCACCAGCAGCCGGCCCAGCGGGTCGTTGAACTCGCCGCACCATCCGGAACCCGCCTGGTACCAGAGCTTCACGAGCTTGATGTCGACCGCCGCCGCCGGAATCACGCCGCCCTTGCCCCGGAGGTCGCCGGCACGCAGCGTGAAACGGTTCACGTCCGCGCGCGGATAGACCACGAACGAGCCGGGCTCGAACTCCCCCTGCGCCGCCATGATCTCCAGCGTGCCGAGCGCCGCGCCGTCGGCGGGATAGGTGTCCGGCAGGCGGCGGATGTCGGAAAGCGGCGCGACCGCGTAGTATACGGCGGGCGCTCCCTGCCACGCCGGCGGGGCCGCCTTCAGATCCGCGGCGACGCGCTGCGCGTTCTCCCTGACCTTCGCGGTCTCCAGCGCGTAGGTCTGGCGGAACGGTTGCGCGCCGACTGCGCCCGCCGCCGCGAGCCCGAGGGAGAGCAGCGGCGCCGCAAAACGGGTGGCGTGGAGGGCGCCGCCGCTCCCCAGCAGCGCCGCCAGCGCGGCGGCGCGCGCCAGGCCGTCGCGTGTTACGGCGCCCGCGGACGGTCTCAATGTATCACGGTGATCGGTGGCGGTGCACATTGCCGATTCCTCCCCGGCAAGACGGGATCTGATTCCCGCCTTGGCTTGATTATGAGAATGAGCAGGGATAAATGTCAATCATTCGTACTCGGCTATGACCGCTATGGAAACAAGTTCATCGCCGCCCTGAAACGCTTCTGAAACGCTTCTGCGTTGTCACGTGGCAAGCGTTATGATACTTTCATGAACCACGTAGCGGCGGAGCAGGGGGGCGATTCGGAAAAATACCCGGCGGCTCCCGGGACGCGCGACGCGGAGCACGAGTGAAAAAAAATCATGGTCGAACCCTGGCGGGAGCGGTCGCTGTGCTGCTCATGCCGCTCGCCCTGGTGCTGACAGCCGAGACGGTCGCACGCCTCTCGCTCGCCGATGCCCTCCGCTGGATGGCGCTGCCGGAGAGCGCCAACACGCTGCGCTTCACCTTCCTCTGGTTCCTCTTCGCCTGGAGCGCCACGCCCGGCAGCGAGGCGAGCAGCACGGGCAGGCGCCACCCCGTCAG
>CAYRPP010000035.1:0-11340 GCA_964426115.1 uncultured Lentisphaerales bacterium
AATTCAAGGTTGTAAGTTGACGGTGCCCGCTCCGCAGGCTAAGCTCACGCCATGAAACAGACGATCTGGATTGGCACCTACACGGACGAGAGCCTCGCGGGCATTCATGTGCTGGAAGGCGACTCCGTCACGGGCGCCCTGCGTCCGCTCAACGTGCTGCACGGCATCGAGAATCCGACCTACCTGGCGCTGAACCGCGCGCGCACCCGCCTCTACACGGTCTGCAGCCGAAATCCGGGCGCCCCCCGCGAGACGGCCGGCGCCGTCGCGGCCTATGCCGTCGCGGGCGTCCGTCTGTCGCTGCTGAACCTCTGCCCGACGCCGGGCACGGTGCCATGCCACATCTCGCTCGCGCCGGACGAAAGGTCGCTGGTCTTCGCCGAGTACGCCCTGGGGCATGCCGGACGCGTGGACCTCGACGCCGGGGGCGCGCTCGTCGCCGGCTCGATCACCACCGTCCAGCACGAAGGCCACGGGCCGAATCCCGCGCGCCAGGAACGCGCCCATGCCCATTTCGCGCAGGTCACGCCCGACAGCCGCTGGATCTACGTCTGCGATCTCGGCCTCGACCAGGTGCTGCTCTACGACTACGCGAACCCCGACCGTCCCTGGCGGACCGATCCGGCGCGCATCTTCCACGCCGCCCCCGGCGCGGGACCGCGGCACCTGCGTTTCCATCCGAACGGCCGGCTGGCCTTCCTGCTGAACGAGCTCGACAGCACCGTCGTCGCGCTGCGCTACACGGGTGACGCCTTCACGGCGCTCCAGACGCTGAGCGCCCTGCCAGACGGCTTTTCCGGCGAGAGCAAGGCCGCCGCGCTGAAGCTCTCGGAGGACGGGCGCTTCCTCTTCACGTCGAACCGCGGCTACGACAGCATCGCCACCTTTGCTGTCGACCCGGATAGCGGACGTCTGGAGCGCATGGCCATCTCGCCACTGACCGGCCGGTTCCCGCGCGATTTCGAACTGCTGCCGGGCAGCCGCTTCGTGATCGTCGGCCACAAGCTCTCGGACGAGGTGGCCTGCTACGCCTTCGATCCCGCCAGCGGCGTGCTCGCGCGCCAACCGGGGACCTACCCCGTGCACCGTCCGACCTGCATCCTCGCGGGAACCTAGAACCGGAAGTAGCCCGCAGCGTTGCGGTAGGCGATATCCTGCACCATGCGTCCCAGCAGGGGCAGGTCGTCCGGCAGCTCGCCGCGCTCGACCTCCTCGCCCAGCATGTTGCACAGGATGCGACGGAAATACTCGTGCCGCGTGTAGCTGGTGAACGAGCGGCTGTCGGTCAGCATGCCGACAAAGCGGCTCAGCAGGCCCAGTTGCGACAGGGACTCCAGTTGGCGGCGCATGCCGTCCTTCTGGTCGTTGAACCACCAGGCGCTGCCGAACTGCAGCTTGCCGGGTGTCGGGCTGCGCTGGAAGTTGCCGATCATCGTGCCGAGCAGCTCGTTGTCGCGCGGATTGAGCGTGTATACGATGGTCCGCGGCAGGGCGTCGTCGCGGTCGAGGCGGTCGAAGAGACGCGCCATGGCGCGCGCCACGGCGAAGTCGCCGATGCTGTCGCAGCCGGCGTCCGGCCCCAGCGTGTCGTGGATGCGCGTATTGGTGTTGCGCAGGGCGCCGTAGTGGATTTGCCAGGTCCAGTCGGAGGCGGCATCCATCGCGCCGCAGGCCGCCAGCAGCTCAAAGCGGAACTGCGCGGCCTCCTCCGGGGTGACGGCGCCGCCGCACCGCGCCTTGTCGAAGATCGCGGCCAGCCTTTGCGCGTCGCACGGCGCGGCATCGGGTACGGTTTCTATGCCATAATCGGAGAGGCGGCAGCCTGCCGCGTGAAACACCGCATGGCGGATTTCAAGCGCCCGCAGCAGGGCGCCATAGGAGTCGACAGCCACGCCCGCGGCCGCCTCGAGCTTCTCGATCCAGGCGTTCCAGAACGCGGGACGGTCGATCGCCAAAGCCTTGTCCGGCCGCCAGGAGGGCAGCATGCGGACCTGGAATCCGCTGGCGTGCACGGCGGCATGGTGATCGAGCGTGTCCACGGGGTCGTCGGTGGTGCAAACCACATCCACGCGGCTGCGCTCCATGAAGCCACGCGCCGAGAAACCGGGAGTGGCCAGCTTGGCACGGGTCTCTTCCCAGATCTCGTCGGCGGTCGCCGGCGAGAGCAACCTGGTGATGCCGAAGTAGCGCGCCAGCTCGAGCTGCGCCCAGTCGAAGAGCGGATTGCGCAGCAGGTAGGGCATGGTTTCGGCGAAGGCCTGGAACTTCTCGCGGTCCGTGGCGTTTCCGGTGATGCGCGCCTCGTCAATGCCGTTGGAGCGCATGGCACGCCACTTGTAGTGATCGCCCGACAGCCAGAGCTGCGCCAGGTTCTCCCAGCGCCGGTCGGCGGCCACATCGGCGGGGGGCAGATGGCAATGGTAGTCGATGATCGGCATGGCGGCGGCATACTCATGATAGAGCTGCTGCGCCGCCAGCGTGTGCAACAGGAAGTTGTCGTGAATATAGGGGCGCGGTTTTCGCATTTGCGGGCTCCCGTCAGATCGTGGCAATCGAAAGTTTCACCATAATGCATTGCAGCGGGAGAGTCAATCAATCAATCGGGTACCATCGTCCTCGTCCTCGTCGTCGTCCTCGGTACTCAATGCTCCCTTCCGGTATCGACAAGGCTCGCGACAATGTAGAAATTCAGGCACATCCCAAAGGCAATCCAGACGTATGGCCATCGTCACCCCATGCGCCCTTCTCGAACTCCCAGTGTCGAACCGATTCCGTTTTCGGCTGTCGGGGAGGTGGCCTCTTTGATACGTTTGTGTCCGTCACGTGACAACGATGGGCGTCTCGCGTCGGGTATCGGACCGATGATCCTTTCACATGCATCTAAATGAGGTGGACAGACCATGAGACACACAAAGTCATCGCGCGCCGAAGGCACGCTGTTCCACGAGCCGCAGGTGCGCGCCGTCTGCGACGGCGCCAACATCCATGGCTATGGCTACACCTGGGTGCTGGATGCCAGTCCCGACCTGACCGGCTCTGCGCCGGCGCAGGCCGGCCATGACGGCACCGGGCGGAAAGTGCCCCTTAAGAAGAGCCCGGAGATCTCCCGCAACCTCATCGGCGTAGGCGCGCCGCGCATGCCGCGCACGACGGCGGACGACGAGCAGCCGCTGGCGGCGATCCACCTCATCGACGGCGACCCCCAGACCTGCTGGAGCAGCCGCACCCGGCCACATCCCGATGCCGAGCCGGTCTGGATCCGGCTCGATCTCGTCGCCGAGCAGGAGATCGGCCGCATCGTGCTGCGCAAGCTGCCGCCCGGGCCGCCGCGCGACCGGCCCGGCTCGGTGCCGCTGACCGCCGGCGCGGCGACGGTGGGCCGGGGCATGCCTGGATGCCTTGAGATCCGCCTGAGCCGCGACGCGCTCGCCTGGGAGACCGTCTTCAAGGGCGCGACCGGCGACACCCCGGATCGGGAGACGTTTGAGTGCGAATTCCCGCCGTGCCGGGCCAAGCAGATCTGGATCATCGGCACCTCGCTCGTGCGCGTCGAGAACTGGCTCTACGCCTTTTCGATCGCCGGCGTCGAGGTACGCAACACCGCCGGCGAGGATGTCGCCCGGGCGTCGCGCGGCACGGGCGTGACGGTCAATTCCACGCTCCACGGGCACGGGCAGGAGACCGAGGCCCACCGCTGGTTCTGGCCGCTGAATGCCGACATCGGCGCCAAATACGTCCGGGTGGGCTACCACAACGATCCCGTCAACTGGCACCGGGTCGAGAAGGTCCGGGGACAGTTCGCCGTCGATCCCGAGGCCGACGCCGCGATCACCTGGCTCGCGCGCCACCGCATCGACACGGTCCTGGCTCTGGGCTTCGGCAACCGGCTCCACACGCAGGCAGACCATACCCGCCGCCTGCCGCAGCTCTGGGAGTGCTACTACGAGAATCCCGCGCCGCCGACGACACCCGAGGCGCTCGCCGCCTGGCAGCGCTACGTCCGGTTCATGGCGCTCCACTTCGGATCGCGGGTGCGCTATTTCGAGATCTGGAACGAGTGGAACATCGCCCCCTACTGGGGGGACAAGCCCGACGTCCAGCGCTACCTGGATGTCGCCCGCGCCGCGATCCCCGTGCTGCGCGAGGCCGCGCCCCGCGCCAAGATCATGAACGGCTCGACGGCGGGCTTCTGCTTCGGCATGGCTGGCTGGAGCGCGGAGGAACTGGCGCGGCGCGAGCAGACCAGCCCCTTCCTGGTCGCCGTCGGCGCCCTCCTGTCGCACATCGACGTGGTCGGCTGGCACCCCTTCTACCAGGCCGACCCCGAGACGCCGCAGGCACGCAACTACGCCGCCGACATCCGCGCCTTCCAGCGCTGGTGCCGCGCCCGCGGTTTCCGCGGCGAGTACATGGCGACAGAGTGGGGCTACGCCTCGAACTACCCGGCCACGATGCCGCCAAACTGGTGGGGCACGTTCAACTGCACCGAGATCGAGAAGGCCAAGTACGTCGCCCGCATGACGGTCACCCACGTGGCCCTGGGGGTGGCGTCGTTCTTCAACGAGCTCTGGACGAGCACCTACCCGCTCGACATCTCCCTGCTGCGGCGCTCCTTCATGGCCGACCCGATATCGCCCATGCAGCCGGCGGCCGCCTACTACGTGGTGCGCAACCTGGCCACCGTGCTCGATGGAGTGCGCCCGGCGGACTTCGACTGCCGGGTGGCGGAGTGCGACGGCGAGGTCGAATGCTTCACGATGCGGCGGCGGGGCGAGCGCCTGGTAGCGCTCTGGCACCCGGGGCGCGCTAGGGACGACGATCCCGGCCGGCCAGCCACGCTCCTTGTCCCCGGCCGCGCGGGGAGCTGCACGGCGTACGACCCGCTCAACGGACGGGAATTCGAGCTGGAGACGGTTCACGAGGGGCAGTACACGCGCATACCGCGGCTGCTGATCCGAGATTACCCGGTCCTCGTGCGGTTTTCATAGTAAACAGTCAAGGATCGGAGGATTGGATTGGATGTTTACGGCACGGGCGCATTTGCGGTATATTGTTATTCCATCAGCACGGATTGACCGTGCGGAAGGACAACCGGACGTGGGCGATCGTCAAGGGCAGCTCAAATACAGGCGCGTTCTGCTCAAGTTGAGCGGCGAGATACTGCGCAATCCCGGCAACGGGGAGTGCATCTGCCCGCAGGTGGTGGCCGCTATGGCGGCCAACGTGCAGCGCGTGGCGGTTCTCGGCTGCCAGGTGGCCATCGTCATCGGCGGCGGCAACATCTTCCGCGGCACCATCGGCGCGGCCAGCGGCATCGACCGCAGTTCCGGCGACTACATGGGCATGCTGTCTACCGTGATCAATGCCCTGGCACTGCAGAACGGACTCGAGAAGATCGGACTGGCGACGCGCGTGATGACGGCCGTCGAGATGCCCAAGGTAGCCGAACCCTTCATCCTGCGGCGCGCCCTGCGCCATCTGGACAAGGGCCGCGTGATCATCCTGGCGGGCGGCACCGGCAACCCCTACTTCAGCACCGACACCGCCGCGGCCCTGCGCGCCAGCGAGCTGCAGGCCGGCGTTCTACTGAAGGCCACCAAGGTCGACGGCATCTACACCGCCGACCCGAAGCTTGACCGCGCAGCGGTGCGCTACGACCGCCTCAGCTACCAGACGGCCCTGGCGCGCCGCATCAAGGTGATGGACTCGACGGCCTTCGCGCTCTGTATGGAGAACGCGATCCCGATCATCGTCTTCGATTTCTTCGAACCGCAGGCTTTCGAGCGCGTCGTCACCGGGGGCAAGGTCGGCACCCTGGTCAACGACGAACCCGAGGCCTAGACAAGGAGCAAAGACATGGACAGTCTCGACGCCGTCATGCACGACGCGCTGGACAAGATGAACAAGAGCTGCGCCCTGCTGAAGGAGCAGTTCTCGGGGCTGCGCACGGGCAAGGCCTCGCCGGCGCTCGTGGAGAACGTCTCAGTCATCTACTACGGCGCGCCGACGCGCCTGCGCGATCTGGCGGGCATCTCGACCCCCGAGCCCCGGCTGATCGTGATCAACGCCTTCGACCCCTCCTCGCTGCGCGACATCGAGAAGGCAATCCTGGCCGCCAACCTGGGCGTCACGCCGATGAACGACGGGCGTGTCATCCGCGTCCCGATCCCGGAGCTCAACGAGGAGCGCCGCAAGGAGATCGTCAAGGTCGCGCGCCGCCACGCCGAGGATGCGCGCATCTCCGTGCGCAATGTGCGCCGCGACGCCAACGAGGCGGTCAAGGTCTTGCAGAAGGACGGCAAGATCAGCGAGGACCAGCGCGACCAGGCGCTGACCAAGATCCAGAAGGATACCGACGCGCACATCGGCCGGATCGACGCGGAATTGAAGGCCAAGGAAGCGGAAGTCATGGCGGTATGACCCCGATTGTGGTACAATACATCCTGCCGTAACAAAGAACCGTGAGGACTGGACATGGCTGATCAGGAAGAGACTGGAACTCCCCCGGAAGGTTCCGCGCCCCCCCGGCAGACCCCATTCAAGCCGGCGACCGCGCCGGGTCCCGCGCCCGCCGCGGGCGCCTCGCCGGTCTCGCCCATCGTGCGTCGCCCCACCCTGCGCCGCCCCGGCGAGGCGACCCCCGCCGCGGCTCCGGCGTTCCAGCCCGCGGCGCCCGCCCCGGAAGCCCCCGCCGTCGCCCCTTCGGGTGTGCCGATCACGCACGCGGAAGCGTCCAAGCGCAAGACGACGCGGGTCGATCTTCCGCTGACGGCCAACCTGAACGGCACCACAGATGAGACTGCCGAGTTCAAGACGGTCAAGCTGCGCCCGATGACGCCGCCCCAGCCAGGCAGCGCGCCGTTGCCCGAGGGGCCCAAGCCGCTCTCCCCGTCGCAGGTGCAGGCCACCAAGTCCAAGACCTCGCGCATCTCGCTCGAGGCCGCGCTGGGCGCCAACGAGGGGCTCGACACCGGGGCGCCCAAGACCATCCGCCTCAAGCGTCCGTCCGAACTCAAGTCCGGCGCCACCGGACAGATCGCCATCCCCACGGCGACGGCGGTCGCCCCCCGCAAGACGGGCCTCGTGCCCCCGGTTCAGATGGCAAGCACCCCGCAGCATTCGATAACCGCCAAGCTGCCGACACAGGCACTGCCTCCCGACGCGGCCGCGTCGGCGGCAGCCGAGGAGTCCTCCCCCACCCGGCGCAAGACGATCAAGATCAAGCGCCCGACGGTGGCCACTGGCATCAAAATCAATGCCGGCCAGACGCAAGGCGAGGCGGGCGAGGAGCCGGCCGAGGGCGAAATGCAGCAGCTCGCGCTGCCGGCCGGCATGCGGCCCGTCGGGGCGCCGGACGCCGTGAACCCGGTATTCATCGTCGCGGCCGCCGCCGCGCTGCTGCTGACATTGGGGCTCATCTGGATCCTCGCGGCCCAGACCTTCGGCCCCAACGCGGCCATCACGGGTTATACCTCCATGAAGGGGCCCGACATCGCTCCGCCCCCCGGCCTCGTTTCGATCCAGTAGCAGATACCTGTCAGGCGCGCGCGACCGCCCGCAGCTTCACCGAGGCGAGAAACAAGTGCTCGGCCACCGCCGAGAGTATCACTGTGCCGGCCGACCCCGCGTGCGAGCGTAGCACCACCAACGCCTGCCCGTTGAAGACATGGACATGGTCCTGGTCGAAGGTCTCCAGCGAGGTGGAGTCGCCATTGGCCACGGCCGCGATGTCGGCCGGACCCTCGACCTTGAAGGCGACGCGTTCCGAGGCCGTCGGATGGAGATCGCCGCGCGCGTCCACCAGCGCGACGCGTATGAAGAATAGCGACTCGCCGTCGGCCGGGATCTCGTACTGCTCCGGCTCCAGCCGGATGGCGGCGGGCGCGCCAGTCGTGCGGACGACGGCTTCCTGCAGGACGGAACCATCCGCCGCGCGCGCGACGGCGCGCAGCTCGCCCGGCACATAGACCACGTCGTTCCACACCAGCCGGTAGGCCCCCTGCTTGCTCCGGACACCCTGCGACACACCGTTCAGGAAAAGCTCGACCGTCTCGTGCGACGTGTAGCAGTGCACCGGCGTCGCCAGCCCGGCCCGGTTGGGCCAGTTCCAGTGCGGCAGCAAATGCAGCACCGGCTCCCGTGTCCAGCGGCTCTTGTAGAGATAAGCGCGGTTCTTGGGCAGCCCGCAGAGATCGAAGATCCCGAAATAGGAGGCATGCGCCGGCCAGTGGTGGTTGTACGGGCTCGGTTCGCCCAGGTAGTCGAATCCCGACCAGACGAACTCGCCCATGATCCACGGGTGCCGGTCCTGGAAGGTGAACTCCTCCTCGATCGAGGTGGCCCACGACGGGTATTCCACGTCGTAGCTCGACATCTGCAGGCTCGGGCGCGTAACGAGGCGTTCCTCCACGGGAAAGGCGTACTCGCCGCGGCTGCTGACCACCGAGGCCGTCTCGCTGCCGTAGATCGGCCGGCCCGGCAGCCGCTCGTGGTACTCCTGGTAGCGCCGCGGCTTGTAGTTGAAACCCGGCACGTCGATCTCCGCCGCCATCCCCTTGTCCAGCGCCGCATCGCCGAAGCTGAGGCCGGCCGTCACCGGCCGGTCCGGATCGATCCGGTGTACGATGTCGCGCAGCCGCGCCGCGACGCGCCAGCCCTCGTCGGTGTTTTGCTCCAGCATCTCGTTGCCGATGCTCCAGAGCACCACACAGGGATGGTTGCGGTCGCGGACGACGAGGTCGACAAGGTCGCGCTCGGCCCACGCGTCGAAATGCAGGTGATAGTCGTTCTCCACCTTGGCGATCTGCCAGCAGTCGAACGCCTCGTCGATCACGAGGAAGCCCATCTCGTCGCATAGGTCGAGCAGCCCGGGCGCCGGCGGATTGTGGGCCGTGCGGATGGCGTTGACCCCGACCGAGCGCAGGATTTCGAGTTGCCGCCTGGCCGCGGGCATTGAAAAGGCCGCCCCGAGCGGACCCAGATCGTGGTGCTGGCAGACGCCCTTGAAGACCACCGGGTGTCCGTTGAGGCTCATGCCGCGCTCGGCGTCGAAGCGCATCTCGCGGATGCCGAATCGCTGCGAAACCGTGTCGGTCGCCTCGCCGCGTCCGTTCCGCAGCGTGACTGTCGCCGTGTAGAGGTGCGGCGCATCGAGGTCCCACGCGGCGAACGGCTCAATCCCGGCCGTGGCCACGGCGCCGCCTGACATGCGTCCGCGGACCATCTCGCGTCCCGCCGCATCGGTGATGGAATAGTCGAAGGAGTCAAAAGAGGCGCTCGCCGTGACGCCGATGGTCAGCTCGGCGCGCCGGCCGCGGATCGCCGCCGTCCGGATCCAGAGGCCCCACGGCGCCACATGCAGCGGATCGGCCGTGATCAAGTGGACGTCGCGAATGATGCCGGCGCCGGGGTACCAGCGCGACTGGGACGGCAGGTTCTCCGCCCGGACGCAGAGCAGATTACCGCCCCCGGGAACGATCCAGGGCGTCGCATCGACGGCGAACGAGCTGTAGCCGTAGGGGCGGCCGCCCGCAGGATGCCCGTTGATGAAGACGGAAGAGTGGCTCATGACGCCGTCGAACACGAAGAAGAAATGCTTCCCGGCCGCGCCGGCCTCGACGTCAAACCGCAGGCGGTAGGTACCGTGTCCGACGTGCGGCAGGCCGCCGGTGCGGCCGAAATGGCCGCTCGTCACGACTTCCCCGTCGTTGACAATCCTGGTGAACTGGGCGTCATTGAGCTTGCCGAACGGCCCGCGTATGGCCCAGTCGTGCGGCACGACCACCGGCTCCCAGCCGGCATCGTCGAAGTCCGGAGCCTCGGCGCCCGGATTCTCGCCGTGCCGGAAGCGCCATCCGTCGCGGCAGCGTTGCATCTTGCGCATAAGGTGGAACCGATCCCTGTCAACCGCCGGCGCGGGCCTGCCGTGCCCCGGCATCTGCCCGCGCCGCCTGCGATGTCTGAATCATAGACGCCAACGCCCGCGGAGACAATCACGGAATCTACGGCACGTATTTTGCTTGTATAGCCTCAGTGAATACGGCACGATTCATTTCCCGCGAGCCAGCGTCCAGCGTTGCGCGGGCAGCTGGCTGGCAGGAGGCTTTTCAAGCGTGAAAACAATGAATACTGCTGCCGGCTTGGCGCAAGACAAACAGGCCGCGAACGGCGTATATGCGTCGTTTTTGATGATCGGGCAAAGCAACATGGCCGGACGCGGACACTTCAACGAGATCGAGCCGGTCAGCGATCCGCGCTGCAAAATGCTCCGCATGGGCCGTTGGCAGCCTATGTCCGAACCGGTCAATCCCGACCGGCAGATTTTCAATCCGTCATGGCACTCCGGAATCTCTCTCGGCCCGACTTTCGCCATAGACGCTGCAGACTACTACAACGCCAAAGTGGGGCTCATACCGTGCGCCGACGGCGGAACGGCGCTCCGGGAATGGATGCCGGGCACGACTCTCTTCGACCATGCCGTCATGATGTCGTCGCTCGCCGGCCGCACCTCCACGCTCCACGGTATCCTCTGGCATCAGGGAGAGTCCGACTGCATGACTTTCGACGAGGAGTACGAACGCAACATCGCGGTGATGTTCAGGGAACTCCGCAAAGCTTTGGATGACGCGAATCTTCCCGCCGTCATCGGCGAGCTTAGCGGAAACATAAATTGCACGGGGCTGGACATCGAAAAAGTCAAGGCATTCAACCGCCGGCTACCCGCGATGGCCGCGCAGATCGGCAACTGCGCCGTAGCCAAGGCCGAGGACCTCGCTGTGCAAGGGGACGGCATTCATTTTTCCGCCGTTTCCCAGCGCACCCTCGGACACCGCTATTTCGAGGCGTTTAGGTCTCTTGTATGATTCTCGACACTCACATCCACATGTACCCGGGCCCGTGCGACGGGCCCGAAACCTTCCTCCAGAAAGCCGCGGCCGGCGGCGTCGGCGGAGGCACAATCTTCAGCATCCAGCCGCACCAGGGTCTCGGCGACCCCGATGGCGACTACCGCTGGGAATACCGCCTCGAGCGGGTTCTCGAATATGCCTCACGGACACCTGGATTCATCCCTTATTTCCGCATCGATCCGCAGGATTCGACCGTCGGCGAGCAGATCAAGACCGCCGCCGAGCGCGGAATCGCCGGCTTCAAAATCATCTTCGAGCGCTGCTTTCCTAGCGAGGGCCTCGACGGCTGCCGCGCCGTCGCCGAGACCGGCCTGCCGCTCATGTTCCACAGCGGCATTTTGAGCGGCGGACGTGACCTTCTATCCGGCAAGTTCAACTACCCCATCGAGTTCGAGTGCATGTTCGCGATACGCGGGTTGCGCTTCTCCCTGGC
>CAYRPP010000036.1:0-11089 GCA_964426115.1 uncultured Lentisphaerales bacterium
CGTGGCCGGCGTGCTGAGGCCTGGTGCGGGGCAGGTGCTCGTCGGCGGCGTGGACACCGCCGGCGCGCGCTCCGCGCTGGCGCGCCGCCAGATGGCCTTCCTGCCGGAGCGCTGCCCCCTGTACGACGACCTGCGCGTGGAGGAGCACCTTGCCTTCCGCGGCAGGCTCAAGGGCCTGGCGCGCAAGCGCCTGCGCGCCAGGCTGCGCAGCGTGATGGAGAGCTGCGGGCTGGAGCCGATCCGCCGCCAGCTCACCGGGCGCCTGTCGCTGGGGCAGCGCCAGCGCGTCGGGCTCGCCGACGCGCTGCTGACGGAGCCGCGGCTGCTCGTGCTCGATGAACCCTTCGCGGGTCTCGATCCGGAACAGGCCGAGCGTGTCTGCACGCTGCTGGCGGGCTGCGCGCGCCACGGCGCGGTGCTGCTGGCCACCAACCGGCTGGACCTGGCCGGGCGCCTCGGCCCGCGCTGCACGGTGCTCTTCCGCGGACGGCTGGCGGCCACACTGGAGACCCAGTCCGGCGTGCGGCCGCTGGCGGAGCGCCTGCAGGAGCTCTGGCACGCCTGCGCCGTCGCGGCGGAGGGGGCCGCGTGAGCCGCACCACGCGCATCGTCTGGGCCCGCGAGGCCTTCGCCATGTCCTGCTCGCCGGCGGTCTACACGGCCCTGACGGCCTTCTTCGCCCTCTGCGCCGGACTCTTTTTCGCCGCGCTGCAGATCGGAGAGGGCACCTTCTGGAGCCTGCCGGCGCTCTGGATCCTCTCGGTGGCCCTGCCGCTGCCGCTGCTGGCCATCCTGGTGACGATGCCGCTCTTCGCCGGCGAGCGCGCGTCGGGCACCCTGCCGCTGCTCATGATCCTGCCGGTCTCGCTCGGCAGGGTCGTTCTGGGCAAGTACCTGGCGGCCTGCGGCACAGTCCTGCTGGGCATCCTGGGCGCGGTGGTGCCGTGGCTCTTCCTGGCGCGCGGCCTCGCGGGCAAGCTGCCGCCCCTCGCAGCCCTCGCGGCGGGAGCGGCGATGCTTGGACTGCACGGCATGAGCTGGACGGCCCTGGGCCTGCTTTGCTCCGTGCTGGCGCGGCGCCCCTGGGCGGCGGCGGTCGGCACGCTCATGCTCGGCGGCGGCGCGATCCTGGCGTGGACCGCCCTGTCGCGGCTCTTCCTTGGCGGGCACCTGCACGCGCCCTCGTTCCCGCTGGTGACGGAACTGCTGGATGCCGCGGCGGGGCGCATCGCGCTGCACAGCCTGGTCCTGCACCTCTCCCTGGTGGCGTGGTGCCTCTTCGTCAGCCTCCACATCCTGGAGGCCCGGCGGTGACGCGGTGCTCCGGGAGGGCAGGGCGGCGGACGCCGGCGGACGGCGCGCGCCGGCGGTGGAGCGCGCGCCTGCGGCGCTGGGGTTCCGGTGCCCACCGTCTCGCCGCGGTCGGGCTGGCGACGCTGCTGCTGGCGCTCGTCAACCTCCTGTCAGTGCGGCTCGATGTCCATTGGCGCCTGCCCGGGCCGCGCGCGGCGCTCTCGATGCGGGCGCGGACGATGATGGCCGCGACCCGCGGCGAGGTGCAGGTCAAGGTACTGCTGCCGCGGAGCCACAAGGACTTCGAGCCGCTGCGCCAGTTGCTGGCCGACATGCACGACGCGGCCGCTGCGGCGGGCGGTGCGCAGCTGTTGATCGAGCATGTCGATCCGTACCGCGATCTGGCGCGCGCGGCCCAGCTTGCCCGGCTTTACGGCGTCACCGGATGGGCGGTGGTTTTCGTCAGCGGGGAACGCGTCGAGAAGGTGCCGCTGGACGAGATGGTCGAGACCGTAGCGCCGGCCGGCGAGCGCCTCATGGCCACCACGCCGCCGCGCGCGCGCTTCCGGGGCGAGCAGCTCTGCGTGACGGCGCTGGCGCGCCTGGCGCGTCCCCGGACGCCCGTCATCTACGCCCTGGGCGGCCAGGGAGAGCGCGACACCGATAACTATGACCCGCTGAACGGCTACACGGACTTCGCGCGCGAGATCCGGCGCGAGGGCTACGACCTGCGCAAGCTGGCGCTTTCCGGCGCGGACGGCATCCCCGCCGACTGCGACGTGCTGCTCATCGCCGGACCGCGGTGCCCGCCGTCCGCCGATACGCGCGCGGCGGTCGAGGCCTATCTCGCCCGCGGCGGCCGGCTGCTCTTCCTGGCGGACCGGGCGCGCGAACTGCCCCACGGCTGGGAGGGAGTCATGGAGCGCCTGGGCCTGAGGTTCGCCAACTTGACGGCCGTGGGCGCGCGCACGCTGGGCGGCTTCAGCCTGATCGTCGACCGCTTCAGCCCGCATCCCATCGCCCGAGAGCTGGAAAAGAACGCCGTCTACTTTGTCAACCCGCAGGTGATCGACGTGCTCGCGCCGGAACAGGGCGCCGCCACTGACCGCCTGCTGGCCGATGTCGTCGTCGCGGCGCCCGACGGCGCCTGGGGCGAGACCGATCCCGACCGCCTGCCGCGGCGCTTCGACCCCGGCGTCGACCGCCAGGGCCGGCTGCCGCTGGTGGTCGCGGTTGAGCTCGGCGCCGGGCTGGGCGCGGATGTCGGCCTGCACTCCATGCGCGCGGTGGTCTTCGGCGACTCGCATGTGGCGGTCAATGCGGTGCTCTCCGGCGGGCGGACAGGCAACCGGGACATTCTGCTTAACGCGATCCACTGGCTGGCCGAGAGCGGCCTGCCATCGGCGCCCTCGCTCATGGCGGAGGGCAATGCGCTGCAGCTTGGCCTGTCGCGCAGCCGGCAGATCCGCTTTTTCCTGCACAGCGCGGTCTACTGGCCGCTGCTGGTCGCCGTGTTCGGGTGGCTCAGGGTCGCGGCCAGGCGCCGCCAGGAGTAGTCACGCGTGCCGTCGCTACGTACAACTCTGGGTCTGCTGGCAGCATGCGTCGTCTGCGCCATGCTGCTGTGGGTGCTGAACCGTTCCGATCCGCGCGCCGGACGCGCGGCGTCCGGCGCGCCGGAGAGCCTCTTTCACGCGCCGCTGCGCGAGACCGACTATCTGGTGATCGAGCGCCGCGGGTACCGCGCCGAACTGCGGCGCGGGGCGGAAGGCTGGATGCTGACGCATCCCATGGCGGCCTTCGCCAGCCAGACGGAGGTGCAGCGCCTGCTCGACAACCTCGAGCGCGCGCCGCTGCGCGCGCGGATCGAGGCGCACGAGCTGCGGTTGCGCGAGCTGACGCTGGCCGACTTCGGCCTGCTGGAGCCGCAGGCGCGCCTGGTGGTGGCCGGGCCCCGCGCGCGGGCCGAGCTGATGCTGGGCGACCTGACCGGCACGAGCAACGAGCTGTTTGCCGGCTTCATGCATTCCGGCGACGTGCTGCTTACGGATCCCGCGCTCCTCGCCGCCCTGCCCGAATCGCCCTTCGCGCTGAGCGACACCAGCTTTGTCCGCGGCGACAGCCGCCGCATCGGCGCCGTCGGCCTGCGGCGCCCCGGCCAGCCCTACCTCAAGCTGTCGCGCGAGCCCGGCGGCTGGATGATCACCCAGCCCCTCGCGGCCCGCGCCGACGAGGCCGCCGTGGCGGCCCTGCTGGACGCGCTGGCGGAGGCGCGCATCGCGCGCTTCGTCTGGCCCGTGCCGGGCAGTCCGGAAGAAGCGGGCGGCAACCGCCGCGCCCAGTTGCTGCGGTTCGGCCTGGCCGAGGAGAGCGAGCAGGGCGTGCAAATCCAACTCTGGATGACCGGCGATCCCGTCGGCCGCCGCATCCGGCTCGGGACGCCCGTCGCGACGCTGCCCGGACATGTGCATGCGCTGGCAGACGACGGGGCCGCCGTGGTGGCCGTGACCAACACGTTGTACGCGCTGGCGTTGCGGCCGGCGGACGCCCTGCGCGACAGGCGCGTCCTGGTGTTCGCCCCGGAGGCCATCGACACGATCACCGTGCAGGGCGTGGAACCGCCCCTCGCGCTGCGCCGTGCGGCGGCGGACGCCTGGGAACTGGCCAGCCCCGTCGCCGCCCCGGCCGAGTCCGGGCAGGTCGCACTCCTGCTGGAGGCCCTGCTCGGCCTGCGCGCCGACGGTTTCGAGCCGGCCGATCCGGCGGCGGCGGCCACGGAAGGGGCGGTGCAGGTGGATCTGGCGGGCCGCGCGTCCGCCTTCCGGCTGGTGCGCGCCGGCGGGAGCGGCGCGGCGGAGGCTGTCGTGCGGATCAGCCTGACCAACGAGGCCGCCGCCTGTCTGGTGCCCACCGCGCAGTGGGCGCGGGTCGCGGGACTGCTGGCCCGGCCGGCGGACTTCCGCAGCCGCACCCTCTTCAGCCTGCCCGCCCAGAGCATCCGGCGCATTGCGGTCCGGCGCGCCGACGGCACGCTGGAGGCCGTGGAACGCGAGGCTGACAGCAGCGCGGGTTGGCGCCCTTCGGCCCCGGACCGCGCCGTCAACCGCGTGGCGCTTGACGGGTGGCTGCAACGGATGGCCGACCTGCGCGCCAGGCGCATCGAGGCGCTGGACACGGGGGAGGGGCCGGACGGCCGCGGCCTCGACAAACCGCATCTCGAAGTGACGATCGACCTGACGGCGGAAGACCGGCTGCGGCGCGTGCTGATCGTCGGCGGCCAGGCGCCCGGGGGCGGGCGGCTGGCCATGGTCAAGGGGTATGACACGGTCTTCGTGCTGGATGCGGAGACCTGCCAGCAGATCGAGCAGTCCTTACTGCTGCCCGCGGAACAGCGCGTGCCGGAGGTCGGCACGCCACGACCGCCAGAGCCGGAGATCCCGTGAAAACAATCGGATTCGACAACGAGAAGTACCTGCGCGAGCAGACGCAGGAGATCCTGTCGCGCATGCGGCAGTTCGGCGACAAGCTCTACCTGGAGTTCGGCGGCAAGCTGATGTTCGACTACCATGCCGCCCGCGTGCTGCCGGGCTACGATCCCAACGTCAAGCTCCGCCTGCTGCAGAACCTCCGGGAGCATGTCGACATCATCCTCTGCATCTACGCCGGCGACATCGAGCGCAAGAAAATGCGCGCCGACTTCGGCATCGCCTACGACGACGACGCCATGAAGATGATCGACGACCTGCGCGCCTGGGACCTGAAGGTGCGCGCGGTGGTCATCACGCGCTACGACGGCCAGCCGGCGGCCCGCCAGTTCCGCGACCGCCTCGAACGCCGCGGCGTCACCGTCTACTGCCACCACAGCACGCGCGGCTACCCCACGGACGTCGACACGATCGTCAGCCCCGAAGGCTACGGCGCCAACACGTACGTCGTCACCGAGCGGCCGATCGTCGTCGTCACCGGGCCGGGACCGGGCAGCGGCAAGCTCGCGACCTGCCTGACCCTGCTCTACCACGACTGCCGCGCGGGACGCACGGCGGGGTACGCGAAGTTCGAGACCTTCCCGATCTGGAACCTGCCGCTCAAGCATCCCGTCAACATCGCCTACGAGGCCGCGACGGCCGATCTGGGCGACATCAACATAATCGACCCGTTCCACCTCGAGGCCTATGGCCAGACGGCGGTCAACTACAACCGCGACATCGCGGCCTTCCCGCTGCTGAAGGCCATCTGGGAGACGATCACGCACGACACCTGCCCCTACCGGTCGCCGACGGACATGGGCGTGAACCGGGCGGGGTTCGGCATCGTCGATGACGAGTCCGTGCGCCAGGCCTCGGAGCAGGAGATCATCCGGCGCTACTTCCGGTGCGCCTGCGAGTACGCCCTGGGCGGGGCCGACCGCGCCACCGTCGCGCGCATCGAACTGCTGATGAAGGAGCTCAAGCTGACGCCGGAACACCGCCCGACGGTCGCGCCGGCGCGGCAGGCGGCGGCCGAGGGCATGGCCAGTGGCAAGGGCAGCCACGGCATCTTCTGCGGCGCGGCGCTGGCGCTCGCCGACGGCCGCATCGTGACGGGCAAGAACTCGGACCTGATGCATGCCGCGTCGAGCACGGTCCTCAACGCGATCAAGCTGCTGGCCGGCATCCCCGACACCATCCACCTGCTGCCGCCGGACGTCATCGGCGCGATCGTGCGCCTGAAGCGCGACATCCTGGCCGGCAAGCAGCCGAGCCTCAACCTGGACGAGGTGCTGATCGCCCTGGCAATATCGTCGTCCGGCAATCCCGCCGCGCAGGCCGCGATGGATCACCTGGGCGAGCTGCGCGGGTGCGAGATGCACCTGTCGCACATCGCCACGCCCGGCGACGAGGCGGGCCTGCGCCGCATCGGCCTGCGGCACACTTCGGATCCGAAATTTGCATCGCCCGAGCTGTTCACGGACTGATATAATAACACGCCATCATGTCACTCTGCAGACACCTGGGAAGCAAGCTTTGCGCTAGAATCCTCGCCTGCCTGGTCTTCGGCGGGGCGCTGCTGGCGTACAAGGCCACCCTGCACCCGGGCTTCTTCCCCGGCGAGTCCGCGCGGCAGGTGGCTGTGGCGCTGCTGCGGGCGCCCAACACGCTGGATGTCAGGAGCACCGTGTCCGCCCGCAAGGCGGCGCCACTCGTGCTCGACCGGCGGCGCCAGGTGCGGGTCGACGAGGCGGCGCAGGATGCCATGCCGGACGCCGCGATGTTGCAGGAGCGGCGCGTGACCCAGCGGACGCGTTTCCGGCTTTGGAGCCTCTGCAGCTCGCTGGTGGCGCGGCAGTTTCCCTTCGGAACGCTATCCGCGCGCATGAACGGCCTCTCGGCGTTCTTTGGCGCCTTGTGCGCCGCCCTGCTGTTCGCCCTCGTGCGCAGCCTGCTGCTGCTCCTAACCTTCCACGTCTCGCCGGTGCCATCCAGCCGCCGCAAGACGGCCGCGGCGATGGCAGGGCTCGCGGCGGCGGTGGCGCTGGGCGCCTCCGTCCCCTTCTGGGTCGCCGCGACGCGCTGCCTGCCACACACGTTCGAGCTTTGCCTGTTGGTGACCGCCGGGTACCTGATGCTGCTGGCGGTCATCCGGCACCGTGAAGGGCTCATGATGGCAGCCGGTTTCATCCTGGGGGCCGGGTTCCTCGAGTCGGAGGAGGGCCTCTGGATGGCGCCGCTGATGCTCTTCTTCGCGGCGCGCGCCGTCCGTACGGGCGGCCTCGGCTTCATGCATGGCGGCGTCGCGCTCTTCAGCGGCGTGACCTTCGGCATCATGGGGTACCTGATCCTGAACTGGCTGGGGCCGCACGGAGGGGAAGGCTCCTCGTTCATGCTGCCATTCCGGGAGATGACCCAGACCCTCCACGGCATGACCGGCATCCTGTCCGGCGGATGGCTTAGGAACGCCCTCTCGGTCGTCATCGTCTGCTTCGTCGTCCTTCCGCTTCTGGCCTCCGTGGCCCTTGTCATTTTGGGCGACAATGACCTGAGCGGCGTCTCCACCACCCTGCTGCTGCTGACGCTGCTCGGCACGACAACCATTGCTCTGACGGGCGGCTCGATCTCGCCCTGGGGCGTCTACCGATCGAGCGCCGCCCTGCGGCTGCCCTGCACCCTCTTCCTGATGGCCGCGCTGATCGTCGGCTTCCTGGCGGGGCAGGGATGCCTCATGGCGGGCGGACGCCTCGTGCCCGACGTCACGCGCGGCAGCCGGCGCAGGCCGCCCGAGGGCGAGGATCCCGGCGCCGAATCGCCGTTCGGCCGGCTGATCATGGGCTATCTCTGCGTCCTGCTCTGCGCCACGGGCGCCTTCAACTTCCGCGAGGTGCTGGACTGGCGGGAGCCTCTCTCCAGCCAGGTGGCCGCCGAGACCATCCGCCGCCTGGAGGGACGCCGCTGGGTTGTGGCCGACGGCATGCAGGGCCTGCTCGTCCGCCTGCACGGACGCATGACCGGCACTCCGGTCGGACTGCTGCAAGACGATGTGCCCGGGCGGATGCCGCCCGCGCGGCAGGCCGAAGCCATTCTAAGGGATGCGGCCTTCGACGGACTCGACGCCGACAGCGTGCGCCAGCAGTTGCGGGGCACCAATTCAGTCTCGTTTGCGCAGGCGCTCCTGACGCTGGCGCCCCGGGCCGAGGAACAGGTGCTGGTGTTGGGCGACCCTGATCTGTGGTGCCGCGCCGGCCGCCGCCCGCTCCCGGACGTAGTCGGATTCCGCGGGCTGGCCGGCGATGCGCGCGTCGACTGGGACAGCCTGCTGCGGGCGCACTACGACTTCTGGGACCGGGTGGAGCAACTCCCACCCCTCGGCGCCTATGCCCCCGTCTGGCTGCGCGGCCAGCGCGCCGGCCTGCGCCAGCAACTCCACCGAGTCGGAGTCGGCCTGGCCGACGAACTGGCCCTGGCCGGCCGCATGGAGGACTCCAAGTCCGTTCTGAACCGGGCCAACCGCATCAAGGATGAGCCCCTGCCCGCCAGTCAGGACATTTTCTACTGACGGGAAGCCGGAAATGAGCCCCACGGGGAGATCGCTCGAGATCGCATGCCGGGCCTGCGGCCGCAAGGCGCTGGCGCGCGCCGAACCGGTCTACGAAGGCTTCCGCAAGACCGGCGAGCAGTATGTCTGCACCGCCTGCGGCCACCGCTACGCCTCGCGTGAGGCCACGCCCTTCGTTGAGGCCGCGCAGGGACCGGCGATCTTCACCGGGGCGGACCGCGAGTCCGCGCCGCGCGTCTTCAAGGAAGCCGAGCGCCGCCGCTGCTGCGCATACTGCATGCACCGCGTCGTCAATCCCTTCGGCCAGCGCTGCGGCCTGAGCAACCGCGAGATCGAGTCGACCGACCTCTGCGAGCGGTTCGAGCGGCGCGCCGAATCCGCTGACGCGGAAGCGGAAAAGCCCGCCCCGTCCGGCAAGCCGGCGGATCCCCTGGCGCGGCTCTTCGGCGACTGAGCGGGAACGCCCCTGGTCAGAGCGCGTCCAGCAGAGCCCCGATCAGGCGGCGCATGCGCGGCGTCGCCGCCTGCATGGCCTCCAGCACCGCTGTGTGGTCAAGGGTCTGCGCGCCCATGCCCGCGGCCATGTTGGCGATGCAGCTCACGGCCGCGACCTCCATGCCCATGGCGCTGCCCAGCATGGCCTCGGGCACGGTCGACATCCCGACGGCATCGGCACCCCATCCACGGTAGGCGCGGATCTCGGCGGGCGTCTCGAAGCAGGGCCCGGCTGTGAAGGCGTAGATGCCCTCGTGCAGCACGAGTCCGGCGGTGGCCGAGCACTGCCGCAGCACCCCGGCCAGCGCGGGCGTGTAGACGCGGGACTGGTCTGGGAAGCGCGATCCCCATCCCGGATACACGGGCCCCTGCAGCGGATTGAGGCCGGTTGTGTTGATGTGGTCGCGGATCATCAGAAAGTCGCCGGGCTTCAGCGCCGGATCCATGCCGCCGGCGGCGTTGGTCAGGACGAGCCGCCGCGCGCCCATGCGCCGCAGGAGATCGACCGGCAGCGCCACGGGCGTCCAGCCCACGCCCTCGTACCAGTGGCGGCGTCCGCAGAAGGCCGCCACGCGCCTGCCAGCATGATCGAGCAGCAGCAGTTCGCCGGCGTGGCCGGCCACGGTGCTGGCGCCCAGTCCCGGGATGTCGCCGAAAGGGACGCGCTCCAGCGCCGCGCGCCGGTCCAGCGCCGTGCTCCAACCCGAGCCGAGGATCAGTCCGCAGACCGGAGGTTGCTCCAGAAAACGCGGCGGCAGGGCCTTCGCGGCGCGGTCCAGGAGGAGAGGATCGACAGGCGCATGCATGGGCGGGTCTCCGGAAGGGAAGCTCACAGATCAAGGCCGGCCGGTGGCCAGCCATGGCGGTAGGTGTCGGTTCCCGGCGTGTCCAGATCCGCGCCGAGGATGAACATGGCGTTGGAGTGCCACGGATTGGCGGAGCGCGCCAAATAGTCGAGGATCGCCCGCTGCAGTGAGGTGTCGCGCCGCGCAGTCGCCGGATTGAAACCGTCGTCCTGCAGGAAGACGTGCCAGAGCCCGTTGTTCGCGCCCGAGGCACACGGCAGCAGGTAGAGGCGGCGGATCAGTTGCGCCAGGTTGGCCTCGGGCGGCAGGCACTCGTCGATCTGGTTCGAGAAGATCCAGGAGCAACTGGCGATGGCTGTGACGGGGGGATCGGGAAAGCGGGCGTTGAAGAAGCGGAAGGCCTCCCGCAGCGAGTCCGCGGCCGCCTCGGGCGTCATCTGCCCGCCGTTGGGTATGTGCATGTCGAGGATCGGATCGCCGGGCCGCAGGACGCAGATCCATGCTTCGCGCGGCAGCCGCGCCTGGCCGCGGACGCCGCGCCCCCAGGGCGTCACCAACGTGCCGGTGAACGCCTGGTCCGTCTCCTCGTAGATCGAGGTCCAACTCCCCGGCGGCTCCGGCATGCCCGTCAGGCAGCGGTTGCCGTCGGCCGTGAAGGAGAGACCTCCCGGCGATAGCGCCACCGTGGCGCCATCGCTGCGTCGGCGGAAGACGCGGGCGGAAAGCTGGAAGGGGCGCTTCCAGAACTCGAAGCGGCCGATCCGGAAGTAGAGGTTGGGCGGCATGTAGTTAGCAAGCCAGCTGAACTGTTTGATGTAGACGCCGATACGTCCCCGTCCCCGCCGGTGGTTGTCGCAGTAGCGGGCCACTTGTTGCACGGTGGCCTCGCTGACTGATGCGGGCAGGCCCAGACGGCGGTGGTAAGCCTGGATGCTGGGCATGAAACCCAGCGCCACCACCAGGTAGAATATCCCGGCGTCATCGCCCAGGAAGGCGCGCAGCGTGGGCCAGACCCACTGCGCGGGCTGGCGCGGCCCCTCGAACAGGCGCCAGTGCGCGAAGGCGGCCAGCGCCAGCAGCGCGGGGGTCTCCCGGATGCGGCGGGCCATCGCCAGCAACTCCAAGGGCGTATCGGGTGCGAAGAACCTTCCGGCCCGCCAGGCCGCCCCGATGGACTCCGTAGCGAGAAAGTGGCCCGCGTAGCTTGCGGGTGGGGTGGTGCGCAGCGCCTCGTCCCAGAAGTCCGCCAGGAACTCGCGCTGCGCCTGTTCTCCGAGGGTGGAAAGCACATCGTCCAAGTTCATGCGTTCATGTTGCCGTAAATCGGCGCGCGGCGCAAGCCGCGAAGGCAGGGCAAACGCATCAAAAGCATCTCCTGGTGGCTTCGACCAGGCCAAAGCTGCGGAGCTTATCCCATTGGCCGCGGTCGGCGAACCAGTCCACCTGGTCGCTCTGCCAGAACCGGC
>CAYRPP010000037.1:0-11038 GCA_964426115.1 uncultured Lentisphaerales bacterium
AGGTTGGCCGTGGCCATGCCGATGGTCCGTCCGAGTCCACGTCCGCGCACGACGGTCTCGCGGATGGTGTAGGGGCGGCCGAGCATGCGCGTTGCGTCGTCGATGGCGCCGGACTGGATGGCCTGACGGATGCGGGTGCTGGAGATCGGCCGGCCCTTGAATGACTCGGCCGGCACCACGACCACGCCGAAGCCGTGCCGCGCGCCGAGGCGCGCGAGCAGGGCGGGCGTGCCGGCGCCGCGCGCGCCGAAGTTCCAGTTTTCGCCGCAGCGGATCTCGGCGACGGCGCGCCGGCCGCCGCAAAGCAGGTCGACAAACGCCTCCGGCGCGAGGGCGGCGAGCTCCTTCGTGAAAGGCAGCAGGAGACAGCCGTCGATTCCGGTCTCGGAGAGGTGTTCCAGACGGCTCGGCAGGGGCGTCAGGAGCGGCGGACGCCGTTTGGGAGCGAGCACGGACAAGGGATGCTGGTCGAATGTCAGCGCCCAGGCCGTTCCGCCGAGCTCCCGCGCGCGGACGACCGTGCCTTCGAGGACGCGCCGGTGCCCTAGGTGGACGCCGTCGAAGAAACCGGCTGCCAGCACCAGCGGTCCGGCAAGCTCGTGGAAGCGTTCGGTCTGGACAAGGGTATGCACGGCAGCGGGGCGTTTCAGCGGGGCGCATCGCCGTCCACGACCGTCAGGACGAACAGGCGCGAGCCGCCGGGGCGGGCGGGAAATCCTCCCAGGATCACCGGCTGGTCGCGGCGGACGGTGGCGACCGTGCGCAGGATGCGCCTGCTGCCGAGGCGGATCTGAACGGTCAGCCGGTCGGCGGCGCCTTCGCAGAGCACCTGGTAGACGCCGACCCGCACCAGTTCGCCGTTGGCCGGCAGCGTGAGGGTCGCGTCGGCATCGAGCACGTAGCTTCTGAAGGCCAGGGTTCCACGTAGCACGGCGAGCACGTCCTGCAGTTCCGGGGCGACTTCTTCGGACTCCTCGTGGGTCGCGCGGATCATGCGGATCCTCAGGGTTTCGGCCTCCAGCCGCGCGGCGGCGAGCAGGGCGACCAGCGCCAGCAGCAACCGCCGCGCGGGTCGGTTCAAACGCGTAACGCTCATTCCATACACTCCGTCTTGGGGGCGGACTCGGAAACGTCGAGGTTGGCGACCCAGAGGATGGCCGCATGGCTCTTCTCGTCGTGGAGGATCATAACGGTGCCATGTTCAGGATCGATCTCGTAGGAGTGGATGGCGGCGTTGGCCTGCACCGGAGCGGGCTGCAGGAAGAGCATCCAGGCGCCAAGGGCCAGCAGCGAGGTGGCGCCCAGGCTGCCGCAGGTCCAGAACCAGGGTGCGTGCCGCAGGTGCGCGGCGGCGGACGGCGGGTGCTGGGGATAGAGGTGGCGGAGCGACTGGAATCTCTCCCAGAAGCCCGCGGCTCCGGTGCGCGGAACGGCGGAACCGCGCCGCGCCAGTTGCGCCGCGATCGCCGGCCATCCCGGTTTTGTTGTCTTCATGGTCCGCGCTCCTCTCCCGCTTCGTCCGCCCTGGCCCCGTCCAGCACCTTCCGCAGCTTGCGCTTGCCGTTGAAGAGCCGCGACATCACGGTGCCGACCGGCAGCCCCGTGGCCGCGGCGATTTCGCTGTAGCTCAGTCCGTCGCCATATCTCAGGAGCAGGACGAGACGGTGTTCCGGCGGCAACCGCCGCAGAGCGCGGTCGAGTTCGTCGCCCGCCTCCTGCCGCTCGATCCCTTCCGCGGGAAGCGCGGCCGCGGTGTCTGCCACCTGCTCCAGTGGATCGTGTCCCGACGCGTCCGGCTCCGGATGCACCTCGCGCCGGCGCTTGCGGCGGCGCAGGACGTCGATGGCGCAGTTGTGCGCGATCCGGTAGAGCCACGACTTCAGCGAGGCGCGCCCGTTGAACTGGTTCACCGCCTGCCAGGCCCGCAGGAAGGTCTCCATCGTCACGTCTTCGGCATCGTCCGGGCCGACCAGCCGCGCGGCCACGGCGTACACAGCCGGCCTCAGCGCCTCGAAGGCGCCGGCGAAGGCCTCGGCATCGCCGTGCTGCGCGCGGGCTAGCCAGTCACCGGACAATGGCTCCATGACATAGACGCTTCAGGCGCCCCGCTTATTCACTCGGGACCGCGGAATTTTCTGCCGCCCCTGGCGAAGTGGGGCGGCGGACGGCGGCCCTGGTAGCCGCCGGAAGCGCCGCGCCCGCGGGGCGCGAAGGTCTTGAAGGGGCTGTGGCGCGCGGGACGCGCCGGGCCGGCGCTGCCGGGATCGGCGTCGCGGATCTTGACGGCATTGCCGTCGAGCTGCGCATCCCGCAGGCCGTCGCGGATCTGCGCCGCCGTGTCGGCCGCGACGTCGAAGAACGTGTTGGTGGAGTTCATCCGGATGCTGCCGATCTGGCGCGACTGGATGCCGCCGTTCTCGCACACGAGCCGCACAATGGCCCCCTCGTTGATGCCGTCGGCGCGCCCGATGTTCATCTCGAAAGTGTGCATCGGCCCCGGCTCGCGCTCGGGGCGCGCCTGGGTGCCGCGCCGCGCGGTGGACGCGGCGGGTGCGCCGGCGTTCAGGTTCTGGTGCGAGACGTGGGCGCCCTTGACGCGCGCGAGCTCGTCCGCGAGCAGGCGCTTGAGCAGGTCCTCGCGCGTCAGGGCGGCCAGGCGCGCGTCGACGGCGGGCAGGAATGGCGCCAGCGCCTCCTCGTCGATGGTCTGTGTCGCCAGGCGCTCGGCCATGCCGAGCAGGCGCTGGCGGCACACCTCGGCACCGTCGGGGACGAGCTGGTCGACGAAATGGATCTTCAGCCGCCGCTCCATCTGGCCGATGCGGTAGCGCTCGGCGGGGGTGACGAAGACGATCGAGAAGCCCGACTTGCCCGCACGCGCCGTGCGTCCGCTACGGTGCGTGTAGACGTCGATGTCGTCAGGCAGGTCGTAATGCACGATGTGCGTGATGTCGTCGACGTCGATGCCCCGCGCCGCCACGTCCGTGGCGATCAGCAGACGGATGCTGCGGCGGCGGAAGCGTCCCATCACGCTGTCGCGCTGCGCCTGCGAGAGGTCGCCGTGCAGCGGCTCGGCCGCGTAGCCGTCGCGCGCCAGCATATCGGCCAGTTCCTGCGTATCGCGCCGTGTGCGGCGGAAGACGAGACCAAAGAGGTCGGGTGTCATGTCGAGGATGCGGCGCAGGCTGGCGTAGCGGTTTGGCGCATGCACCGTGTAGCAGTGGTGCGTGATGTTCGGTGCCGCCTGGTTGCGGGTTCCGATCGTGACCTCCACGGGGTCGTGCAGGTAGCGCCGGGCGATGCCGGCGACGTCCTTGCCCATGGTAGCCGAGAACATCCAGGTCTTGCGGCCCTCGGGGAGCGCCTTCATGATCCGCTCGAGATCCTCCTGGAAGCCCATGTCGAGCATTTCGTCGGCCTCGTCCAGCACGGCCACCCGGATGCGGCCGAGGTCGATGGCCCCACGTTGGATGATGTCGAGCAGCCGGCCGGGCGTCGCGACGACGATCTGCGCGCCACGGCGCAGCTCGTTGACCTGGAAGGAGATGCTCGCGCCGCCGTAGACCGCAACAATGCGGAAGCCCTTCAGGTGCCTGGCGAACTGGCGCAGGTCATCAACTATCTGCAGGCAGAGCTCGCGCGTGGGGCAGAGTACGACGGCCTGCGGCACGCGTTCGCCGGCCTCGATCCTGTTGAGCAGCGGCAGGCCGTAGGCGCCGGTCTTGCCGGTGCCGGTCTGGGCCAGGCCGACGAAGTCGGTCTCGCGTTCGAGCAGCGCTGGAATCGTCTGCTCCTGGATAGGCATGGGTTCGACGAAGCCCATCTCGGCTATGGCCTGCAGCAGCTCGTCGCGGAGTCCTAATTCGGAGAAAGTCATCGGCATCTCATTGTTGGTTGAGAGATTAGGATAGCATGAATCTGTCCCGATGCCCATGGAAAACCGTTGCAGGATATACGGTTCAAGGCGCTGATGAACCGTTGCAGGGCGCCATCTGCGCGCTCACCGCCCGCTTCCAAGCCGCTCAACGCTCAACGCTCTTCACGCTGGATTCTCAGCGGGCGCGGCAGCACGAATCGGCGCGCGTCGGTCTCATGTGATGTCAAGGGCGTCAGGCGGTGGTTGAGCAACCCCGGTCGGCATAGGCCCGCCACCAGCGTGTAGGTGCCGTCCGGCGCATCGGGGCCGGGCCGCAGCGTGTGTACCGTCGTGCAGGCGCGTCCCCACGGCGCCATCCCCCATCCGGCATCCAGCGCCAGCGGTTCGTTGAGTATGAAGGCGATCCGTCCCTCCCCGTCCAGGACGTGGATGAAGATTGCCAGCGGTAGCGGAAGCTCCCCGGCGGCGACCCTCCAGTCGAGCGCCAACACCGTCGCGGCATCCGGCTCTGGAGTTTCGCGCCAACTTGAGATGCCGCACAGGCGCAGCCTGCCCCCGAGGAACGCGGCCTCGATCGTCTCGGATGGCGGGCGCGTTCCTGACGGCCGGTTGCAGAAGAGCTGCCCGCCATAGAAGGCGAGCGCCGGATCATGGTCGCCGCGCCCCGCCGCGGCACACAGATGGAAAAGCACCAGCCCGCCCGCGCGCGTCTCCACGGCGGCGACCCCGGCGCGTTCTAGCACCCCGCGGGTATGGGCGGCCTCGACGGGAGCGACGACCACGGCACTCGTCTCCGCCGCGGGCACGGCGGCGCACCAGAGGGGATCCTCGCGCGTCAGCGCCGGCTCGCGCGAAGTCCACACAGATCCGCCCAGCTCCCGTGCCAGGAGATTGGCCGTCCAGCGGTCGGCGAAGACGCGGCGCACTCCGGCCGCCTTCACGGCGTCCGCAACCGCCGCGAAATCGACTGTCGGCGGCGGCTCGCCGCCGGTCAGAATCTGGAGGGTTTCGATGCATTTCCAAGCCTGCCGTCCGGCCAGCGCGAGACGAATCTCAACCTCGGAGAGAAGCTCCGGCCCGACGCGCTGTTCCGCGCGGGTCGCCAGACCACCATGGTAGAAGCGCGGTCCCGACCAGTAGTACCCGGAGTGCACGAGCTGGCGCGAGAGCTCACGGCGCGCGCCGGAGTTGTCAATGCCCGCGACGGACCAGGAGAAGACCCCGCGGTGGCCGCGGGCGACCAGCCGCACGCCGCGCACCTCGACCGGATCCCTGAACCGCACCCGCAGCAGGCAATCGCGCGCGGGATCCGCGGCATCCAGAATCGCATAGGTGGCGCCGCTGTCGTCCGTCAGCTCGCGGGTCCACTCCCTGCCAAGCCCGTCCGTGACGGAGGCGATGGCCGCGGCCGGCAGTACCGACGGACAGAGCGGAGGCGGCGCGGAGTGGTGATGCAGCCGGTAGCGTCCGACCCGCTCGTAGACGGCACGGGCCTGCGTCTGCTCCAGGAAATGATCGAAGCCCCCAAAATTCTCCAGCACCCCGGGCGAACGCGCCGCCTCCAGCCGCTCCAGGTAAGGGGCGTAGCGCCAGATCTCGGGCGAGACGGCACAGACGCGTCCGTCGGTAGCCCAGTTGATGCCGAAGAGGTCGAACTTGGCGAAGAGCGCCTCGTCCGCCCCGGGATGTTCCATGAGCTGGCGCGCCGACGGCAGCCAGTCGCGCTGTCGGGCGGCATGCGTCTTAAGCGTCCACGCGCCCGCGGTCGCCAGCAGGCCGAGCGCCAGGGCTCCCGGCGCGCCCAGAGCCAGCGCGAGGCGGCGGCGCGCGCCGTGCGCGGCGCGGGCGCAGGCGAGGCACCGGGCGACGCCGCATGCGGCCCAGACGGCGAAGACCGGCACCAGCGGCAGCAGGTAGCGCGAGCTGGGTATGGCACCGAAGGAGGAGAGCGTGTAGGCCAGCGTGAAGAGCAGCGTGTAGAGCAGCACGCCCGCGGTCAGTCGCCGCATCGGCTCTGCCGCGGCCTGGCGGCGTTCCAGCACCAGGGGAACCAGCGGCAGCAGCGCCAGGAAAAGAACCGTCAGATGCACGGCCATCCGGGTGCACCCCGGGGCAAGGAAGTCGTCCGCGCCGACCAGATCCGGCACTCTCTCCAGCAGCAGCCGCACCAGCGTGGCCGCGCTGGCGCGCAGACCCGGCGCGGCCGGGGCGGACGCGAGCGAGGCCCAGCCGTGGCGCGCGTTCCAGAGCCACCATGGCAGGCTGCCGGCCGCAAAGCCGGCCAGCGCCGGCAGCCAGGCGCGCCACGAGAAGAGACGCCACTTCAGCCGCGCAGCCAGCATAAGTCCGGCGGCGCCCAGCGCCGGCAGTGTCAGCCAGAAGTTCCAGAAGCCCAGCCCGCCCAGCAAGCCGACCAAGGCGAGCCGCCCCGGTGCCACGCGTCCGTCCGCCGTCTCCGGCCGCGCCTCAGGAAAGAGGCCTGCCTGCAGCAGCATGACCGTCAGCAGCAGACCCAGCGCATAGCCGCCGCGCGGCGAGACCATGTAGTGGAAGAAGCCCGGCGGCCCGACCACGCAGAGCGCCGCCGCGGAGAGTGCGGCCCAAGGTCCCGCCACACGCCAGGCCAAACGGAAGAGGGCCGCCACCACAACGAAGGCGACAAGTGCGGTGCCGAGGCAGACGACGAAGGGCGACGCGCCGAAGAGCCGCACCAGTCCCGCGCTGACGAGCGGCTCCAGCGAGCCCATGTAGGGCTGGCCGTAGAAGAAGACCGGGAAATCGATGCCGCGCGCGATGTTGCGCGCCATCAGCACGACCACGCCGTAGTCGGGATTGGAGCTGCTGGCGTACCACCGGGCACCGGCGATCCGAGCGGCCAGGGCCAGCGCCAAAACCGCGGCGGAGGGCCACAGCCAGCGGCGGTTTGTCTTGAACGCCGCCAGGCCGGCGGCGGCTGTTGCAGGATTTTCCATCAGAAGCGGTTCCGGTAGCGGATGTCGATCTTCCTGGCGCCGTTCGGGCGGATGCCGATGAAGGAGACACCCGGCTCGACCTCGACCGGCTCGATCCGCGCCGGAGGCGCGGCCGACAGGCGGTCGTCCCAGTTGTAGGCGATCACCGCCCGCGGCGCGTGGGGGTTGTCGAGGGAGACAGCGAGGCGGTTGAAGCCGGCATGTACCTCGCCCGCGCCCTCGCGGAAGCGGCCGCCGGACTCCCTGACCTTGAAAACGACATAGATGTTGTTGCGTTTTTCGCGCGGTTCCCGGAAGACGGCCACCTCCTCGTAGTCGGCGGGGTGGGCGCGGAAATGCGCGAGGTAGTTTTCTCGGAAGGTGATGACATGGGTCACGCCGTGCAGCCGCATGAAGCGCTCCATGCCGCCGGGGCGCCCGCGGAAAGGCTCGGGCGGATAGCCCGGCTCGACCATCCCCGCCGGAAACCCATAGTAGTCGGCGGCCATCATCTCGCGCCCGGCCAGCAGCGGCAGGTAGGCGATGTGGCCGCGGCCATAGGCATGCACCACCGGACCGGCGAAGAGCAGGCGGCCGTCGTCCGGCACGTTCGCGCGCACCCAGGATGCCAGCTCCCGGATGCAGGGGCGGATGCCGGTGTAGGCGGCGGGGGTGCGGCCCGCGTAGTAGCGGGCGACGTTCGCCAGGCTGCAGACCAGCAGAGCCAGGATGGCGGCCCGGACCGCTGCCAGCCGCGGCGCGGGCGTATCGAGCGCGCGGCGCAGCCAGGCGGCGGCGGGCAGCACCAGCAGGCCGGCGGCCATGATCGCCATGCGCTCGAGCTGCATGTTGGGCAGGCAGACCGGCCCCGCCGTGAAGACGAGCGCTAGAAATAGCATGACGGCCAGCACCCAGAGCCGCAGCCGCTTCCACGGCATGATCCACATGCCTGCCGCGCCGGCCGCCAGCACCAGCGGGTTGACGTCCATCAGCAGACCGGGCGCCAGCGAGCGGAAGCTGGCCCAGAGCCGCCCTGCGAGGGAGCCCTGTTCTGGGGCGGTCTCCAGGACATGCTCCATCACGGTCCTGCCGAGCAGCGCGCCCGCCGCCGTCGGCAGCAGGGCGGCGATCACCAGCAGCCCGGTCACGAGGAGCCGTCCGCAGACGGGTGGCCGGCGCCAGCGCCGCCACGCGGTGGAGACCAGCAGTCCCAGCGGCAGCCCAAGCAGCAACATGGGCGGCCACTGGCCCATGAGGAAGAGCGCGGCGAAGAGTCCCGCGAAGACCCCCCGCGGCGCGGGACGGCGGTGGATGGCCGCGTAGAGGAAGGCCAGCGCCGCCGGCAGCATGGCGCCGGAGAGCGAGGCGCCCACGGTGCCGAAATGCAGCATCCAGATGAAAAAGAGCCGGCTGCCGCAGAGCATCAGCAGTCCGCCCGCCAGCGCGCCCGTCCACCCGAGACCGGCCGCGCGGAAGGCGCCGACGGTCAGCCACGGCACGAAGACGACAAAAGCGAGGATCATCGCGTAGGGCGCGGCCAGATGCGGCTGCGTCAGCAGCCAGAGCGGCGCGCCCAAGAAGGCGTAGCCCGCGACGCCCGACGAGGTGATGACGCTGTTGACGACCCCGGCATTCCAGTGAGGCACGTAGTTCTCGCGCCAGGGAAAGGAACCGAAGAATTCCGCCAGGCGGAAGAGGAACGAGGGATGGTCGTCCGAATAGGGCGCGGAGCATCCGGTGTGCCGCAGCAGCAGCACGGCGCAGGCCACCTGCCCGGCCACCAGCAGGGCCGCCAGCAGGCGCCGCAACGCACGCGGCGGGAGGGGCCGGGCGCAGAGGAAGGCGAAGCCCCAGGAGAGCGCCAGGAAGTGCCAGGCCACCTGCCGCGGCCAGCTCGCCGGCGCGCGGAAGACGATCGGCCAGGAGTAGAAATAGAAGCGCGATAAATGCCCCATGGCGACGAGCGTGAAGAGGACAAGGCCCGCGCCGAGCATCAGGATCACACGCTCCCGGCCGCTCCAGCCTGCGACGGCGGGCGGCGCCGGGGAGCCCCCATCGCGCCGGGCGAGCCGCCACCGCAAGCGGCAGGCGGCCAGGCAGCCCGCCCCCCACAGTAGTAATGCCAGCTCGTCGCGTAACCAGGAATTGCGGGGCAGCTCGCGGTGTTGCACCGCGACAAGCCATACCCAGATTACGCCACAGAGCAGCCCCAGCAGCGCCGCCCCGGCATAAGTCCGGAGGGAACGCATGGCGCCCGCGGTGTTTCCGCCGCGCGCGCTCAGAATCGTCTCCCCATCCGCATGCCGTACGCCGTTCGCATGCGCCGATTTTACCCGATCCGGCGCCATCTGGCGAAGCTCATTCCTGCGGCATGGGGGGGATGGCCACCGGCAATCCCGACTCGATCGACTCCTCGGCGCAGGCGGCCAGGGCCGTCGAGTAGTAGGCCGAGTGCAGGGCGTCCTCCGAAGAGGCGCCGGCGACGATCCGCCGGTAGCACTCGTCTCGCAGGAACCCGTCGCTGCCGCCATGTCCCCCTTCGGGGCGCGGCGGTTTGAACTCCTCGGTGCGGCGGTCGGGGTCGTTGGCGTACTCGATGCGCACCAGGAAGCGTCCGGGACCGTCGTAGTAGCCGTACATCTTGCCCCGCGTGCCGACCAGCCAGAACTCGCGCGAGTAGTCGGGCGTGAAATGGCACTCGTGGAACGTGGCCTTGACGCCGTTGGCGTAGGAGATGCAGAGCTCCGAGTTGTCGTTCAGATCCATCTCGCGGCTCCACACGCAGTAGTCCCAGATCTCCGGCGCGCCGGGTTCCGGCTGGAAGCCGCGGGGTCGCGCGCGGTAGGGGCACTGCTCCCCGCAGTTGCGGCAGCGCAGCCCGCCCGTGTCGCGCCGCCCGTAGAAGTCCTGGCCCCCGATGCCGTAGACCTTCACGGGACGGCTGCCCGCGAAGCCGTTGAGCAGGTCGAGCGAGTGGCTGGCCTTCTGCAGCAGCAGCGACTTCATCTGCGCCTTGCGGCGCGGGCGGTGGAAGTAGTAGCTGCCGCCGACGGAGACGTTGTCGAAGACGTGGGCCACCTTCACCTCGCCGATCCGCCCCTCGTCCAGCAGCCGGCGCATGGTCGTGAAGACCGCGCAGTGGCGCAGTTCGAACCCGATCATGAAGACCCGGCCGGACCGGCGCACAGCCTCGACCACCTTTGCGGCATCGGCCGCCGACTGGCAGAGCGGCTTCTCGCAGATGACGTGCTTGCCCGCCGCGAGCGCGGCCAGCGTCGGTTCCAGGTGCTGGTGGTCGTGGGTGGCCACAACGACGGCGTCGATGTCGGCGCGCGCCAGCAGTTCCGTCCAGTGTTCCGTGCAGAAGAGCGCGTCGCCATGCTCTTGCCGCGCCAGTCGCAGGCGCTGGGGACTCGTGTCGCAGGCCGCCGCCAGTTGAAATCCCGGATGCTCCGACTGGCTGTAGTTTGCCGCGAGGTAGCGTCCGCGGTTGCCATAGCCGACGACCCCCACCCGAATGATTGGCTGAGCGCTCACTAGTACGTTCCCAAGCTGACGTCTTGTAGTTGAGGAAGTATTATTGACATTCGATATGGGATTGTCAAGCAATACCCTAACGCAATACCCTAACGCAAAATCTCTCCAGTAGTCTACGTAGCTCGCGACAAGATTGGAATGGCCGGATAGACTTCCGCCTTGCCTCCCGCCGCTCTTTATAGCAAACTTCGCCTGTACCGCATTCTTCGGCCCCGAAGACCGTCTTCCAGGAGAATCACGTCATCATGAAACAGTCCGACCGCGAAACGCTCGCGCTCACCGCCAACACCATCCGCTGCCTGTCGATCGACGGCGTGCAGGCCGCCAAATCAGGACATCCCGGCCTGCCCATGGGGATGGCCGATGTCGCCGCCGTGCTCTGGCTCCGGCACCTGCGCCACGATCCCGCGCAGCCCGGCTGGGCCGACCGCGACCGTTTCGTGCTCTCCGGCGGCCACGGCAGCATGCTGCTTTACAGCCTGCTGCACCTCGCCGGTTATCCCCTGCCCCTTGACGAGCTGAAGCGCTTCCGCCAGCTCGACAGTTTGACGCCTGGCCATCCCGAGGTTGGCCATACCGTCGGCGTCGAGACCACGACCGGCCCCCTCGGGCAGGGCATCGCCAACGCCGTCGGCATGGCCCTGGCCGAACGCATGCTCGCCGCCCGCGTCAA
>CAYRPP010000038.1:0-10874 GCA_964426115.1 uncultured Lentisphaerales bacterium
CAAGGGGGGAAAGGGGGTGGTGTGTCCATTTCGAGCCGCCTATGGGATGCTAGTGCTTCTGGGTAGTTGTATGGACGGGCACGTTGTTGCCTGCCAAGCCTGGGGATCATCGAGAGGGTTGCCAAGCAGAGAACGAATCAGCGCGGCGTCCAAACCGCGGAGCAACCCCAGATGCCGTTCAAGAATACTCCGCACCTCGTTTTCGACTACACGCCGGGGAAAGGATGCCTTGGCGGCCTTGTAACCAAGTATGCTTGCCTTGCGCGCGCCGCTCGGCAAGACATCGAGTAGCGCACAAACCGTCTCGCACATGGTTGTCGTTCCATGCTCGTTCATGAGCGAATGGCCCTTCTCACAACTATCGCGCGTCTCAGCATCTTCAGGCTGTTCACGTCCTTGGCGCCAGAGGGCGTTCCCGTCGTAACCACGGTTATGGGCATACCACCGCAGAACGTCCCACAACTCCTGCCACGTCAACTGTTTCCCACCAGAGAGAACTTCGGCCGCCAGTTTCCATGGGTAGGCGCAACCCTGCCTGGCAAGATCCTCCGGTGACAAGACGCCAATATGTGCCAAAAGCGCGCGCATGCGCTCAATCCGCCGTCTTGTGCTGCGGATGTGCCGCCGCTGGCGACGGTTGGCCCTACGTACGCTCGCCAGACTGGTGTCAGCCTGAAATAGTACCACCCCAACTCCTTTGAACGGAGCTTCGGTGTTCCTGCCCGTCACGGCCCATCCTATGGAACTGTGCCCCACATCCAGGTGAAACGCGACGGGTTCGTGGCTGTCGGCACCCTCATCCTGCACGGGGGGATGGCGATGAGGTCGCGCGCCTAGCGCGGATGTGTGCTTCGTCGATGAACTTTCAGCCGATAAACTTTCAGTTGTCATGCCGAGCATCCTTTGCTATATTGCTGCCGAACCAAGCAAAATTAGATAACGCAAACTGTTCCACTGACTGCCAGGCAGTCACGCCAGTTTAAAAGCGTTGTTCTACTGAGGGGCAGACTGATCATCTGTCCCTCTTTTTTATGAGGCTAGGTTACAGAAGGTGGCAGGCGGTGTCCAGAGCAAATAGACCTAGCAAGATCAACGCGGGCAAATCCTCGACTCAGCGACTTGACACCCTCGTCCACCGCCATCGTCATGCGCGTCAAACGTCTTTGCCGACGCCTCGATCCGATCTGGCAAAAATGGCGGTACGCGGTGCGCGGGGGCTGATCAGCGGGGCGCGGGCTCCGCCAGCAGCTTGCGCATGGCGCGGGTGAGGGTGTGCGCGGGATAGTCGGCCCCGGCCTGCGCCACCAGCGCATGCAGCCGTTGCGTGTCGTTGCGGTTCCGGGCCAGCACCGCGAGGTAGTGCAGCGCGCGGATTTCGAGCAACTGCGCCGCGGCATCGGCGGCCTGCGCGCGCGGTCGGGCGTTATCGCGCGACCGTTCAAACCACGTTTCCGCCGTGCCGGGTGCATGCAGCTTGTTCAGGCAAAGCTCGCCCAGCGCAAAGGCCAGTTCCGGGCTGTCCGGGACGACCACCACCCCCTCCTCCAGCAACCGGATCGCGGCGCGCGGCTCGCCGGTCTGGCGCTCCAGCACGTAGGCCGCCGTCAGGCGCGCCTGCACGTCGTCGGGCGCCGCGCGGCAGGCCGCCCAGAGCCACGGCAGCATCTCGTCGAACTCCTCCTCCGAAAGATGACGGTGCGGCTGCGCGTGAAGGTGACGGCTGATCCACCGCCAGGGATCGGGAAAGCCCGTGCCCACAGACGCCGCGTGCTCGTGCGCCTCGAGGCCGTCATGCTTCGGATGGTCGTCGTGCTCCTCCAACCCCGTGCATCCTTCGTGCTCCATGCCACCATGGTAGTAGGTGTCGGCCCGGGCGAGCATCTGCTGTCCGAACTCGCGGCGCGCGTCGCCGAGCACGAGCTGCAGCAGGTCGTCGCCCGGCACCTGGGGCATCGCCCCGGCGTAGCGCGCCGGTAGCGTCCGCGCCAGCAGGACGACGGCCAGCAGCGGCAGGAGCGCGAGGAGATCGTGCCAGCGGTTGCGCATCGTGGTGTCCCCCACCCTAGATCTTCTTCCGGATGAAGAGGCTCCGGGCAGCCAGCAGACAGACGAGGGCGTAGGACGCGGCGTAGGCGGTCACCGCCAAACAGACGCGCCACGGAACCGGTGGCCACTCGTGGACCACCCGGCGGCGCAGGTCGAAGAACTCCACGTGCGGCCCGATCCAGTGGATGAGCCCGATCAACGCGTTCGCGGGCGGAGGCTGGACCGCGACCAGTCCCGGCAGGCGCTGTCCGTAGAAGAACATCCCGCCCACGACCAGGCTGCAGATCGCGAGGTTGGCCGAGGGCGTCAGCACCAGCGATCCCAGCAGGCCGAGCGCCGAGACCACCACCACGAAGTCCGCGTGCAGCAGGAAGGCCTGCAGCAGGACGCCGGGGAACCAGACTCCCTGCCGCACGCCGACCAGCAGTCCGTAGCCCAGGTAGAAGAGGGCCAGGGCGGAGAGCGAGGCGGCACAGGCCCCGAGGTACTTGCCGACGAGCAGCGTGCCGCGTCCGACCGGCTTGGCCAGCAGCGGGAAGAGCGTGCGGCTCTCGAACTCCGGCGGAAAGAGACGCGCCGAGACGCCCAGCGCGACCGCCGCCGAGAATATCCAGATCAGCAGCAGCGCCAGCTCGTTGACATAGCGGCTGGCCCCCTTGACCCCAAAGGGCGCGAGGCACGCCAGCGGCACGAGGATCAGCAGGCTGAGGAGCAGCACCACAACCAGATCCTTGCGCCGGTAAAGCTCCAGAACCGCGAGCGCCGCCAGCGCGCGCACCTGACGCAGCCAGATGATCATGGCGCCACCTCCTCGCCCAGTTGCTTCAGGAAGATGCGTTCCAGGTTCTGGCGCCCGTCGCCGGCGACATCGCGCAGGGCGCCGCACCAGACAAGCGCGCCCCGCTTGAGGATCGCCACGCGGTCGCAGATCAGTTCCGCCTCGGAGAGCTCGTGCGAGGAGAAAAAGATCGTCTTGCCCTCGCCGCGCAATTCGAGGAGCAGGTCGCGGAACTGTATTCGCGCCAGCGGATCGAGGCCCGTGAGCGGTTCGTCGAGGATCAGGACGTCGGGATCGTGCAGCAGCGCCTGGGCGATGCCCGCGCGCTGCAGCATGCCCTTGGAGTAGTGCCGCAGCAGCCGTCGGCCGGCGTCGGCGAGACCGACACGCGCGATCAGGCGCGCGGCACGCGCGCGTATGGTGGCCGCATCGAGGCCGCAGAGGCCGCCGTAGAAGCGCAACAGCTCGTGGATGTCGAGATAGGGATAGTAGTGGGCCGTCTCAGGCATGTAGCCGACACGCCGTCGTGTCTCGGGACGCTCGGGCGCGCCGCCGAGTACGCTCACCGTACCCTCGTCGGGGCGCGCGAAACCGAGCATCAGCTTGATGGTCGTAGTCTTGCCGGCGCCGTTGGTACCCAGGAATCCGAGGATCTCGCCCTGCCGTATGGAGAGCGAGAGCCGGTCGACGGCCGCCGTGACGCCGAAACGCCGCGTTACGTCATGGAGTTCGACAACATTCATCTTCGTCACCGTCGTGATACCTATCCAGGAAGCGTTCCAGCAGGCCTGCCCGCAGGCAGAGGTCGAGCACGGTGTAGCGCCGGCGGATCTGCTGCGCGCGCCATGCACTCGCCACCATCCGTTCGCGTGAAAGGCCGATCGCCGAGGGCCGGTCGGGGGCGCCGACCGCCGCCAACCGGCGCCTGATCTCCGCCGACGGCAGGAGCTGGCGCCGCAGGCGCTCCCGCAGTTCCGGCCAGCAGGTGCGCAACCGGTTCAATTCGGCGGTCAGCGCCGCGGGCGTAACCGGCTTGGCCGCCCGCTCGCGCCGGGCAAGCGCCAGCAGGGCTTCCGAATCGAAGAGCCGCCGCGCCGTCGCCTCGGCCTCCGGCTCCCAGCGCCAGCGGGCACAGGCCGCCGCCACATCGAGCTGGTCGAGCGGCTCGCCGAGCAGCATCTCGTAGAGGCGCGCGATGAAATGCGTCGCCACGCCGACCTTGAAACCGTGCGACGGCGCCGCGCCGTGATGCACGTGGTGTTCCATGTCCCAGAGATGACTGAACTGGTGCTCCGCGCCCGAGGCCGGCCGGCTGGTGCCGGTCCATTGCATCGCCAGGCCGCTCATCAGCAGTCCCTCGACCAGGTGGCTAAGCGCCTCCCTATTGCCACGGGTCAGGGCTTCAGGCTCCGCCAGCGACGCTGGCAAGCCATCCTGCACGAGAGACCAGGCGGCAGTGTCGATGGCTTCGATGCCGAGGGCATCGGCCAGAATCCAGTCGGCTCCGCTGACGACCTTGGCCATCAGATCGGCATACCCCGAGGCCAGCAGCGGCGGCGGCGCCCGGCGGATCACGTCCAGGTCCGCCGCCACGGCGCGCGGCGCGGCGCAGGACATCGTCTGCTTGTGCCCCTCGCTGAGGATCGAGGCGCCGAAGGCCGTGTAGCCATCCATCGAGGCCGCCGTGGCGACCACGAGGTAGGGCCGCCCAAGCCGCGCCGACGCCAGCTTCACCAGGTCGTTGATCGTCCCCGCGCCGACGGCGACGGGGATGCCGGGGTCGGCGGCGAGGCGGGCGACAAGCGTCTCGACGTGCCGGATTTCGGCGATCAGCGGCTCTTCCTCCAGCACCAGGGGCGCCGCTCCGGCCAGCCCGGCGGCGGCCAGGGCGGTCTCCACGTCTGCACCTGCCGCGAGGAAGGTACGCGGGTCCGCGACGATCCGGGCCGAAGCGCCGGGAAACTGGGACTTGAAGAGCGCGGGCACATCGCGGAGCACACCGGCACCGAGCGTGATCGCGCGCGTGTCACGCGCGCGGGACAGTGCCGCCTGCAGGCGCGGGGTCATGCGTGCACCCGTCGCGGGTGGCGCGTGCGCGCCTGCGGTCCACGGATTTCGAAGGCGCCCCGCTGTCCGCCAACGGCGACCGTGAAGGTGCCCGGCTCGACCTCAGGCTGCATCTGCTCGTTGATGAAGGCAAAGTCTTCGGGTCCGAGCTGGAACCGCACACGACGCGACGCGCCGGGATCGAGGCTGATCTTCTCGAAACCGCGCAGGCGCCGGACAAAGGGCGTGATGCGCGAGAAGTCGTCCGTCAGATAGAGCTGCACGACTTCGGCGCCTTCGCGCCCGCCGGTGTTCTGTACCGTGACCGAGACCTCGACCGTGCCGCCGGGGGCGGCCACGGCGGGTTCGACGGTGAGGTCGCGGTACTCGAAGGTGGTGTAGCCGAGGCCGTGACCGAAGGGATAGAGGGCCGAGGGCGGCGAGAAGACGTAGTCGCGTCCCGGCACCTCCGGTGTGCCGGGGCGCTTGTAGAAGCCGCGCGCGGAAACCTTGTGGTTGTAGCAGCAGGGCAGATGCCCCGCGGAGCGGGGAAAGCTGATCGGCAGCCGGCCCGAGGGGTTGGCGTCGCCGAAGAGCAGGTCGCAGACGGCGTGGCCGCCTTGCTCGCCCGGGTACCAGGCCTGGAGGATGGCGGGAATGTGTTCCGCGGCCCAGCCGATGGCGTAGGGACGTCCGCTCATCAGCACGAGCACCACGGGCGTGCCGGTGGCAGCGACGGCCTCCAGCAGTTCCTGCTGGCGCCCCGGCAGCGAGAGGTCCGAAAGGTCGAAGCCCTCGCCGCAGGTGACGGCCTTTAGGCCCTGCGACCCGTTGTCGCCCCAGCCGATGCCGCCATAATAGTTGCTGTTGTCACCCAGCACGAGGATGGCAACATCTGCGGCCTGTGCGGCGGCGACGGCGGCGGACATGTCGGCGTCGCTTCCGGCGGCGATCGAGCAGCCTGGGACGTAGGACACGCGATCCGCGCCGAGGCGTGCGACGAGTCCCTGCCGTACCGTGACGGCGCGGTCCGTCGCCTCGCGCGCGGTGTAGTCGCCGAGCTGGGCGCCATCGGCATTGGGGCCGATGACGGCAACGCGGCCGATACGGCCGGAGAGGGGCAGCAGTCCGCCCTCGTTCCTGAGCAGCACCATCGTCTCCTGCGCCGCGCGGCGGGCGAGCGCGACCGTGGCGGGGGCGTGCAGCCGGGCACGGGCGGCGGGCTCGGCATAGGGTTGCTCGAAGAGCCCCAGGCGGAATTTGACGCGCAGAATGCGCGCGACAGCGGTGTCCAGCCACTCCATGGGAACCTCGCCGGCCTTGATGGCGGCGAGGAGCTCGTCGCCGAAGCCGAAGCGGTTGGGAGCCTCCATGTCGATGCCCGCCCCGAGCGCCTGGCGGCCGGCCTCGAGCGGGTTGGCGGCGACCCGATGGAAGGAGTGGAGCATCTGTACGGCGCCGAAGTCGGAGACTGTGAAGCCCTCGAAGCCGAGCTCGCCACGGAGTATGTCGGTCAGGAGGAAGCGCGAGGCGTGCAGCGGCACACCGTCTAGTTCGCTGTAGGCGGGCATCAGCGAGAGCGCGCCGCCCTCGCGGATGGCGGCGGCAAAGGGCGGCAGGTAGAGCTCGCGCAGCTCGCGCTCGCCCGCGTGGACCGGCCCGAGGTTGATGCCGCCCTCGGGCGTGCCGTGGGCGCAGTAGTGTTTGGGAGAGGCAGCGACGCCCTGGGCCTGCAGGGCGCGGACGTAGGCGACACCCAGCCGCGCGGTCAGGAATGGATCCTCGCCGTAGTTCTCCTCGACGCGGCCCCAGCGGGGATCGCGTGAAAGGTCGAGGTTCGGCGCGTAGGTCTGGACGATGCCCGCGGCGCGCGTCTCGCGCCCAATGGCCGCGGCGACCTCCGACATCAGCGCCGTGTTCCAGGCCGAGCCGAGGCCGATGGCCTGCGGGAAGACGGTCGCGCCGTCCAGCATGCACCCGTGGAGCGACTCGCCCATCATGATAATGGGAATGCCCAGGCGCGTCTCTTCGACAACGAAGCGCTGGACGCGGTTGAAGGCTTCGGGGTCGAAGCATCCGGTGCAGTAGGAGGCGCCCAGGCCGTGGACGAGGGAGGGGAACGGCGGCCCGCCGGCCGGATCGGCGGCCAGTCGTTCGATCCGCGTCTCCAGGCGGAGTTGCATGAACTTCTCCTCGACCGTCATGCGGCCGAGGAGGTCGGCCACACGGTCGGCCTCGGGGCAGGCGGGGTTCCGGTAGCGGGGAGGCGACGCGGGGGTTTCCGTCACGGAAATCGGCTCCTAGGCGAGATGGAACACTTCACGGAGGTCACGCGATTCCGGGCTGTTGTCGGGGTTGGAGGGCATGAGCTCGCGCATCGAGGCCCACCACTTGCGGCAGATATCCGTCTGGGCGACCGCGGCCCAGCGCGTCTCGTCCTCGATTTCGACGTAGCCAAAGAGCTGGTTGGTACGCGCGTCGAGGAAGATCGAGTAGTTGTGGCCACCATGCGCCTTCAGGGTCGCGGCCAGTTCCTCCCAGATCGGACGGTGGCGGCGCTCGTACTCGGCGTGGCGGTCGGGGTTGACGGACATTACAAAGGCCTTGCGGATCATGGGGTCTCCCTTTCGGTGAATCAGATGGAGTGAAGCATAGCATAACATGCGGGCGGTTGGAATATTCCCAATTCCACATTCCCGCTTCCCAACAACCGGGAAATCGAGTACGATTCATGTTGCTTACGGTTCGGGATTATTCTAGGCTCGCAACCAATGCGCCTGTCAGGTCTCAAGTAAGGAAAGTGGTCATGGGCAAAGTTTTGCGCGTCCTTGTCATTGTCATCATGGTGCTGGGGCTTGCCGCGGTCTTCTTCGCGGCCGTAAACTTCAAGAAGCGCGAAGTGCTGATCGGCCGCACTCACGCCCTCGAGGATATGTTCGTCAAGATCGCGCGCACGGTCGAGGCGGGCGATCCGCCGGAGGTGCCGCAGCCCGCTTATCCACAGCGCGACCTCTCGCCGGTCAACAGCCGCGAGGTCGAGAATCCCGAGCGCTCGGCCTTCTGGGATTCCTACAACCACAAGCTCGAGCCGGCGGCGCAGCCGGTTCCGACCCTCGACTACAGCTCGCAGGCCCTGCGTCTCCAGTTGCGCGAGTTCTACCGCACCGATCCCGCCACCGGCAAGGCGGCCATCGATCCCCTGACCGGGCAGCCCGCCACCAAGGGCGCCGGCACGCAGGACGAGTTGCTCAACCAGGCCTTCGAGCGCGCCAAGAACCAGTATGCCCTCCTGAACCAGACGCGCGCCGAGCTGGTCAAGTTGCGCGACGAGCTGGTCGCCACCATCGAGGAAGCCAACCGCCTCAAGCAGGAGGGCCGCGCCGACAAGCGAACCATCGAGGAGCGCGACGCGCGCATCGCGCAGCTCGATCGCGAGAAGCGCGAGCTGGAGGATCAGAAGGCGCGCATCGAGGAGGAGCTCCGCGCCCTGCGCGCCGAGCTACAGGAGGCCAACGACACTATCAACAGCCAGAAGGATGACATGGAGGTGCTGAACACCCGCATCGCCGATCTGGAAAGGAAGAACAAGGAGCTGATGGGGACACCCATCGTAGCCACGACCACCGGGCCGCTGCTGGACAATGCCGAGGGGCGCTTCACTCCCGGTGTGCACGGCAAGGTCGTCTCGTTCAACGAGCAATGGAAGTTCGCGGTCGTGGAGTTCAGCAACGACTTCATGACGCAGCTAACCGGCCCGAACCGCGATCAGCCAATGCAGCCGCTGGAAGTCATGGTCAAGCGTCCCGGCTACCAGGGGGCGGCCGGCGAGTTCATCACACGCCTGCGTCTGCGCCAGGCGATCCGCTCGCAGAACCTCGTGGTGGCCGACATCCTGACCGACTGGCAGCAGGCGCCCCTGGAGAACGGCGATGAGGTCTTCTTCTAGGATACACGGCGACGCAAGCTGGCGCTGGGCGCTGCTGGCCGCCGTCCTGGCGGCCCTCGGGCTGCAGGGTTGCGCCACCGAGGACGAGAGCGTCATGCCCTGGGCCTCGCCCCAGCCGGGTGAAGGCGGCGTGATCCTGCCCGGCAGCCTCATGCGGCAGTAGTCCCGGGCAGAGATATGCGTCTCGGATCATCACCCCTGCGTCTGGGATGCATGCTGGCCCTTCTTCTGTTGACAGCCGGCCACGCGCGCCCGGAGGATGGCGGACGGGCGGACGCTCCTCCTTTCGAGGAGCTACGCGCCACCCCTGGCAGTTCCGCCGATGTGCCTCCGCCGGCGACGGATGACGCCACCCGCCCCGCCGCAACGAAACCCTGGCGTATGCCCTGGCACTGGGCGCTCAACGAGAATGTCCGCCGGATTTCGGGCTACGGCTTGGCCGTGCTGATGGTCAGCATGCTGCTCCTCTCGTTCCTCGACCGCCACCGCACCCGCCGCCTGGCCACGCTTCCGCCGATGACGGTGGTGATACCATGCTACAACGACGGAGCCTCCATCGGCGCGACGCTGGCCAGCGTCTTCGCCGACGGAGTGCCCGGGCAAAACGAGGTGATCGTCATCAACGACGCCAGCCGCGACGACAGCGGTATCCGACTTGAGCAACTGCGACAGCAGTACCCCTTCCGCCTGATCGTCAATCCGGTCAACCGCGGCAAGGCGCCCAGCCTCAACGACGCGGCCCGCGAGGCCCGCCACGGGATCATCCTCTTCCTCGACGCCGACACCGCGATCAACCCGCGGGCCGTCGGCGACATGCTCGCGCGCATAACCTGCGACCGCCACGTCGGCGCTGTGAGCTGCCCCTACCACCCGTCCAACCGCGGCGTCCTGCCGACGATGCAGGCCATCGAGTACCGCATGCTGCTGCTGACGCAGGGGGCGCACAATCTGACCTCCGCCATGGCGCTCTGGGGCGGGTGCCTGATGGTCCGCCGCGAGGCCTTCCTGGCCGTCGGCGGCTTCTCGGCGGACGCCATCACGGAGGACGTCGACCTGGCCTTCAAGCTCAACCGCCTGAAGTGGCGCGTGGAACAGAGCTTCGTCGCCGTGGACAGCGCCGTGCCGGCGACGCTGCGCGCCTGGGTGCGCCAGAAGCTGCGCTGGACGGCGGGCGGCATGCAGTGCTACATCCGCCACGTGCCCGTCTGGATCCGCAATCCCAGCCAGATCGCCTTCATTTTCGCCTACAGTCTGCTGACGCTCAGCTCGATCCCCGCAGTGCTTTCCGACCTGCGCTTCGGCGGCAACCTTATGACGCTCTTCACCGCGCTCAACCGCTTTCACACGGTCTCGGCCAGCATCGTCGAGGTGCTCGGCTTCTACGGGCGCGACCTGCTGCGGCGCATGCTCGGAAGCGGCCTCTGCTGCCTGCTCTCGACCGTCTATATTCTCCCGCTCATCCGGCACGCCCGCGAGATCTGGAAACTTCTGCTGGTCTTCCCCTTCGCGCTGCTCTATTTTCCTGCCTACATCGTCGTCTCGCTCTTCGGCATCGCCACGGGTGTGCGCAGCTTGCACCGCCTGCGCCCCAGCGATGTCAAGGGGTGGTAAACCGTACCAACCTTGCCACACGCAAGCGCCACATGACAAGGGGTTCCCCATGCAGCCCATGATCATCGGCAACCGCCGCGAGCTCTGCTGGGACGACGCCCTGATCGAGACGTCGCGCACGACCGCCGAGGCACGCGTGCATGCCCCGCGCATCGGGGAGATCGTGCTGCGTCACGACGCCCCCTGGGAAGGCGACGGCTGCGAAAGCTATTCCATCATCCGCGAGGGCGACCGCTACCGTCTCTACTATCTCGGCTGGCAGATGCTCGACCCCGAGGTAAAGCTGCACACAACCGCCAACCTGTTCATCTGCTACGCGGAGAGCCGCGACGGCATCCGCTGGGAGAAACCATCGCTGGGGCTGCGCGAGTTCGTCGGCTCGCGGGACAACAACATCATTCTCGACCGCGGCAACTGCGAAATCCACGACATGGTCTACGTCTTCAA
>CAYRPP010000039.1:0-10831 GCA_964426115.1 uncultured Lentisphaerales bacterium
TCACGTCACAGCCGACCCGGTTGGCCTCCATCAACGGCGTTCCTCCGCCCATGAATGGATCGGCCACGCGACGGCCTGACAGACTGTTGCTCTCATAAAAAACCTCGCGCAAGGGCTTGTCAACGAACTCGGACAACACGATCCCGCGGAAGACTGTCCCTGGCCGTCGGGCAAACCACTTGTGAACGGCAATCGGCGGCCTGTAGTTCTGTTGGATCTGCTTCTCCCGCAGGGCCAGACCAGCAATGAACGGCACATCGAAACGAGTCTCAATCATCGCTAGACCTTTGGCGGGAGAGCTCCACGTCCAGCGATTGACGGGCGCAGTCGCATTCCACTTCAGCCAGTAATTCGTCCAGGCCGTGCAGCCGGTAGCGTTTGCAGACGTCACGAAGGTCATCGAGATCGGCATCGGGGTTACGGTTGAGCAGCTCGACAATGTCGGCTTTCGATTTCATCCCCCCGGCATACAGTTTCAGGGCGACAAGGTGGGGCAAGGGAACCAGCTTCAAGCTGCTGCCTGGGCGCACGGCCAGGGTCGCCTCCCGAATGGCATCCTCGATGACCGCCGGAAAGCGGCCTGCGAAGCTGACGATCTGCAGCAATCCGAAGGTGCCGGTAACATCGATCACGCCGCCCAGCGGATCAGCCTCGTCCGGCTCTCGCAATTCAGCCGTGAAACCCGCCTGACGTAGAGAAACCAGAACGGCACGCAAGGTCGGGACATCCGCATTGACGCCAAGATCCACGTCCCGCGTGTATCTGACGTAATGGTGGGCCGCAAGTGCCAGCGCGCCGATGACCACGGCATCCACCTGGTGGCGCCGGAGGATCTCCGCGACGCGCTCAGCCGCCGTCAACAATGGCGCTGCCGTACCCACGAATCACGCATCCCTGGGGGTTGGTTTGAACTGCTCAATAAGATTCTTCATGGCAAGGGACTCGTCCATGCGTTCTTCGATGGACATGCGCCGCAGGCGGGCGAGCTCCGCTTCCAGCGATTGACGGGCGCAGCCGCTCGGGCGCATGCGGGGAAAGCCCTGCCTTCCGGCGCGCCTGACCGCCTGATTGCTCCGCGCTTCTTCCATGTGCCACAGTGTAGCAGCACGGCCGGAAAACTCAAAGCATGAAGTGCCGGCATCGGTTAGAACCGATTGCCCGTCAAAGCCCATTTAGCCCATTTAGGTTTGCATCTCAGCCGCTGAGCTGATAACCTTTTAGGCTTCAACGCCCCAACCTGAACACAGGGTCACGAGTCTCCCAAAAACACCGAAGTCTATGGACGCAACAGGTAAAATCGCGGCGGTCAACGGCAACATGATCTCCGTCGCCTTCGAGGGCGCCGTCGCGCAGAACGAGGTCGGCTACGCCGAACTGCCCACGGCCGGCGCCGCCGCCCGCCGCCTCATGTGCGAGGTCGTCCGCATCCGCGGCCGCCAGGCCGACATGCAGGTCTTCGAGGACACCACGGGGCTGCGCGTGGGCGACACCGTCGCCTTCACGGGCAGCCTGCTGGCGGTCGAGCTCGGCCCCGGCCTGCTGGGCCAGATCTACGACGGCCTGCAGAATCCCCTGCCGCGGCTCGCCGAGCAGTGCGGCTTCTTCCTGCAGCGCGGCACCTATCTCAAGGCCCTGCTCCGCGACAAGGCCTGGCGTTTCACGCCGCGGGCCAAGGTTGGTGACAAGCTGACGGCCGGTGAGACGCTCGGAACGGTGCCCGAGGGCCTCTTCGAGCACCGCATCATGGTGCCCTTCGGAGTGCGCGGAACCTGCACCGTCGCCGAGATCGCCCCCGCCGGCGACTACACCGTCGAGCAGCGCATCGCCACGCTGACCGACGAGGCCGGCCAGACGCATGCGGCGACGCTTATGCAGCGCTGGCCGGTCAAGGTGCCGATCGCCTGCTACGCCGAGCGCCTGCGCCCGACCGAGACCATGGTCACGCAGCAGCGCATCATCGACACCTTCTTTCCTGTGGCCCTCGGCGGCACCTACTGCATCCCCGGCCCCTTCGGCGCCGGCAAGACCGTGCTGCAGCAGCTCACCAGCCGCCACGCCGAGGTGGATATCGTGATCTTCGCGGCCTGCGGCGAGCGCGCCGGCGAGGTGGTCGAGACGCTGCGCGAGTTTCCCAAGATGACCGACCCGCGCACGGGCCGCACGCTGATGGACCGCACGGTGATCATCTGCAACACGAGCTCTATGCCCGTCGCGGCGCGCGAAGCCTCGGTCTACACCGCCGCCACCATCGCCGGCTACTACCGCATGATGGGGCTCAACGTGCTGCTGCTGGCCGATTCCACCTCGCGCTGGGCGCAGGCGCTGCGCGAAATGTCGGGGCGCCTCGAGGAGATCCCCGGCGACGAGGCCTTCCCGGCCTACCTCGAGAGCGTCGTGGCGGGCTTCTACGAGCGCGCCGGGCGCGTGCGCCTGAAGGACGGCGCGACCGGGTCGGTGACCATCGGCGGCACGGTCTCGCCGGCCGGCGGCAACTTCGACGAGCCGGTGACGCAGGCCACGCTCAAGGTCGTCGGCGCCTTCCACGGCCTCTCCCGCGCGCGCTCCGACGCGCGGCGCTACCCGGCCATCGACCCGCTCGACAGTTGGAGCAAGTACACGGGCGTCGCCCCGACCGCGCGTGTGGACCACCTGCGCGGCGTGCTGCGCCGCGGCAACGAGGTGGCGCAGATGATGAAGGTCGTCGGCGAGGAGGGCACCTCGATGGACGACTTCGTAATCCACCTGAAGGCCGAGCTGATGGACTCCGTCTACCTGCAGCAGGACGCCTTCAACGAGGTCGACGCCGCCGCGCCCGTCAAGCGCCAACTCGAGGTCCTCGCGACGCTCGCGACGATCGTCGATGCGGCGGTAGCCTTCGAAGGCAAGGACGCGGCGCGGCGCTTCTTCCTCTCCCTGGTGCAGGCCTTCAAGGACTGGCACCAGGCGCCCTGGGAGTCCGCGGCCTACGCCGCCGGACGGGAGCGCATCGCCAAGCTGCTCGCGGAGGGCGCCGCCCATGCATAAGGTCTACCACCGCATCGACCACCTGGCGGGCAGCGTCGTGACGCTGCGCGCCGAGGGGGCCAGCTACCACGAGCTCGCCGAGATCACCTCGCGCCTCGGTACATCGCTCGGGCAGGTGATCAAGATCGACGGCGACCAGGTCTCGCTGCAGGTCTTCGCCGGCCTGCGTGGCGTGGCGACCGACGCCCGCGTGCGCTTCCTCGGACGGCCGATGCAGATCCCCTTCTCCGACGCGCTGATGGGACGCGTCTTCACCGGCGGCGCCCGCCCGCGCGACAACGGCCCGGCCCTCGAGGACGGGCTTATCGACATCGGCACCCCCTCGGTCAACCCCGCCAAACGCGTTATCCCCAGCCGCATGGTGCGCACCGGCATCCCGATGATCGACGTCTTCAACACCCTCGTCGAGTCGCAGAAGCTCCCGGTCTTCGCGCGCGCCGGCGAGCCCTACAACCCCCTGCTGGCGCGCATCGCCCTGCAGGCCGAGGTCGACGTCATCATCCTCGGCGGCATGGGGCTGAAGTACGACGACTACCTCTTCTTCCGCGACACGCTGGAGGAGAGCGGCGCGCTGGCGCGCAGCGTGATGTTCGTGCATACCGCCGCCGACCCGGTCGTCGAGTGCATTCTCGTGCCCGACATGGCCCTGGCCGTCGCCGAGCAGTTCGCGCAGCAGGGCAAGCGCGTGCTGGTGCTGCTGACCGACATGACGAGCTTCGCCGACGCGCTCAAGGAGATCGCCATCACCATGGAGCAGATCCCCTCCAACCGCGGCTATCCCGGCGACCTCTACAGCCAGCTCGCCGCGCGCTACGAGAAGGCCGTCGACTTCGAGGGCGCCGGCTCGATCACGATCCTCGCCGCGACCACCATGCCCGGCGACGACGTCACCCACCCCGTGCCCGACAACACCGGCTACATCACCGAGGGCCAGTTCTACCTGCAGAACGGGCGCATCGAGCCCTTCGGCTCGCTCAGCCGCCTCAAGCAGCTCGTCAACGGCAAGACGCGCAAGGACCACCGCGCCATCATGGACGCCATGATCCGCCTCTACGCCGCCTACCGCGAGACCCTCGAGAAGCAGTCCATGGGCTTCCGCATGTCCGACTGGGACGGCAAGCTGCTGAAATACGGCCGGCGCTTCGAGCGCGAGATGATGGATTTGGCCGTCAACATCCCGCTGGAGGCGGCCCTCGACCGCGGCTGGACGATCCTCGGCGCCTGCTTCGAGCCCTTCGAGGTCGGCATTGCCTCGAAACTGACGGACGAGTTCTGGAAGAAGAAACCGGCAGGCTGACGCATGGCCCGCATCAAGAACACCAAGACCGAGCTCAAGGCGCAGAGCGACGCGCTCAAGCGCTTCCAGCGCTTCCTGCCGATGCTGCAGCTCAAGAAGCAGCAGCTCCAGCTCGAGATCGCCGCCATCACCGCGCGCATCGAGGAGGTCGCCCGCGAGACGGCCGCCCTACAGGCGTCCGCCGAGTCGTGGGTGGCGCTCTTCAGCGACGCGGGGCTGCCCGGGGAGCTGGCGGAGCTGGAGGAGATCGTCACGGACAGCGGCAACATCGCCGGCGTGACCATCCCGATCTACCGCAGCATCCGCATGCGCCGCGCACAGCTCGACCTCTTCGCCACACCTTCCTGGCTCGACGACGCCCAGGCGCTGGTCGAGGCGCGCCTGACGCTGGCGGCGCGTACGCGCATCCTCGAGGAGCAGCGCCGCCTGATCACGCGCGAGCTGGCGACCACCGCCCAGCGCGTCAACCTCTTCGAGAAGGTCAAGATTCCCGAGTGCCGCGAGAACATCCGCGTCATCCGCATCCATCTGGGCGACGACCAGACGGCGGGCGTCGCGCGCGGCAAGATCGCCAAGCGGCGCGGTCGGCAGCCTGCAGGGGAGAACGCGGCATGATCGTTCCCATGCAGCGCGTGACTCTGCTCTGTACCGCCGCCGGACGCGACGCGGCGCTGGCGCGGCTCCAGGACCTGGGCGTGCTGCACCTCGACGCCGCCGCGGCCCCCGGCGAGGCCGCCGACCTGCAGGCCGCCGAGAAGGAGCTGCAAAAGGCCGGGGAAGCCCTGCAACTGGTGACCGAGGCCGCGGCGCAGCCCGAGGGGCCGCGCGCCCGCCGCTGCGCGGCCGCCGCCGCCGGCGCTCCGGAGGCCGCCGGCGCCGAAGCGCCGGTCACGGTCGAGGCCGTCCTCGCGCTGGGCCACGAGTCCGAGGCGCTCGAGGCCGAGATCGACGCGCTCGACGACGAGATATCGCTTTATGCGGGCTTCGGCGAGTTCGACCCCGCCGCCGCCGTCGATCTGACACAGCGCGGCTTGGACGTGCAGCTCTTCCGCGCGCCCGCCGCCGAACTGCCGCGTGCCGGCGAGGGCGGTCTTGTGCACGTGCTGCGGCGCGAGGACCACCATGTGCTGGGCGTGGCCATCGGCCCGGTCGAGCTCGGCGAAAAGGCCGAACGCATCGCGCTCCCCGCGCGGCCGCTCTCGGCGGCCAAGGCGCGCCGCGCCGCGGCCTGCAAGCGGCATGCCGCCATCAACAGCGGGCTGGCGTCCATGGCGCACGCGGCCGGTGAACTGCGGGCGCAGATCCGCGAACGCACCGAAGTGCGCGACTTCATGGCGGCGCAGGCGTCTATGGGCGCGGACGGGGGGCTCGCCTGGCTGATGGGCTACGCCCCCGCCGAGCGCGTGCCCGCGCTCCAGGCGGCCGCGCGCGAGGCCGGCTGGGCGTTGCTGGCGCGCGACCCGGCTCCGGGCGAGGAGCCGCCCACGCTCGTACGCCCGCCGCGCGCCGTGCGCCCGGTCAACGTGCTCTTCCAGATGCTCGGCATCCTGCCCGGCTACCGCGAGACCGACATCAGCGTCGTCTTCCTGGCCTTCTTCACGCTCTTCTTCGCTATGCTGGTGGGCGACGCGGGCTACGGCGCGCTGCTGCTGCTCGGCACGCTGATGCTGCGCCGCAAGTTCCGCCGGGCGCCGGCCTCGCCTTTCGTCCTCATGGGAGTCTTCTCGGTCGCCACGGTGGCCTGGGGCGTCCTGACCGCCACCTATTTCGGCATCCCGGCCGCTGCCCTGCCGGGCGTGCTCTATCATCCCGCGGCGCGCTGGCTGGGCCGCCAGCAGAACATCATGCAGTTCTGCTTCGTCCTCGGGGCGCTCCACCTCTCCGTCGCCCGCCTCTGGAACGCGGCCGATCTGCTGCCGTCGCGCAAGGCGCTGGCGCAGCTCGGCTGGGTGGGCGTGGTCTGGACGATGTACGCGGCGGCCTGCAGCGTCTCGGTCGAGGGCTTCGTCTTCCCCAGCTTTATGCTGCCGGTGGCCGTGGTCTCGGTGCTCCTGATCGCCCTCTTCATGCTCGGCCCAGGCGAGCTCAAGACAAAGGGCGTCGACCTCGGCATGCTGCCCCTCAACATCATAAGCTGCCTTGGCGATATCATCTCCTACGTGCGTCTCTTCGCCGTCGGCATGGCCTCGGTCAAGGTCGCGGAGAACTTCAACCAGATGGCGCTCTCCCTGTCGCTGCCGCTCTGGGCCAAGATTCCCTGCATGCTGCTGATCCTGCTGGCGGGGCACGGCATGAACCTGCTGATGGGGGCGCTGAGCATCCTCGTGCATGCCGTGCGTCTCAACACGCTCGAGTTTTCCAACCACAAGGGCGTCAGTTGGAGCGGTTTCGCCTACCGCCCCTTCCGGCGCCAGACCTCCGCGGCCGCCGCCTCCGGCGACTAGCCCGCTTCATTAACCTCAAGTTCAGAACAACAGGAGCACACACATGGATCCAGCAGTCAACACGGGATTGGGCGTCGCCGGCGCCGTCATAGCGCTCGCCCTGAGCGCCGTCGGCTCGGGCTTGGGCACGGGGGTCGCGGGCAGCGCGGCCGTCGGCGCCTGGAAGAAGTGCTACGCCCAGGGCAAGCAGGCTCCCTTCCTGCTGCTCTCGTTCGTTGGCGCGCCGCTGACGCAGACGCTATACGGGATGATCGTGATGTTCGTCATGATCGAACGCGCCAGGGCGGGCGCCAACTGGATCGCCCTCTGCCTGGTCGGCCTCTTCGCCGGCCTGGCCATCGGCCTGTCGGCCCTCATGCAGGGGCGCGCCGCCGCCGCCGCCGCCGACGCCCAGGGCGAGACCGGCCAGGGCTTCACGAACTACCTCGCCGCCATCGGCATCATCGAGACCGTGGCCATCTTCACGATGGTCTTTGCGCTGATCGCGGTCGGCAGGGTGTAAGAATATGACCGAAGAACTTCAGCAATTGCTAGACCGCATCCGCGCGGAAGGTGTCGAGAAGGCGCAGGCCGAGGCGCAGGCGCTGGTCGAGAAGACGCGCCAGGAAGCCAAAGAGATAGTGTCGCAGGCCGAGGCCGAGGCCAAGGAGCTGCGCGAGGCTGCGCAGCGCGATGCCGAGGCCTTCCGCCGCCGCGCCGAGGAGAGCATCCGGCAGGCGGCGCGCGACGTCCTGATCCAGGTCGAGCAGGATCTCGTCAAGCGCTTCGAGGGCCTGCTGCGCCGCGAGGTCGGTGCCGCCGTGGCCGATGAGGACTCCTTCCGTCAATGGGTCTCCGAGGCCGTCGCGGCCTATCTCAAGGGCGGCGACAAGCAGGTCGAGGTGGTCGTCGGCGGAGCCGCCGCCGAACAGGCCGCCGGACTTTTGGCGCGGCTGCGGCAGGAGGCGGGTACGGAACAGGGCGTGACCATCGCGCCGAATCCGGCCTTCCCGGCGGGCTTCACGCTGCGCCTGCAGGGCGGGCGCGTGGCCTACAGCTTCACCGCCGATGCCATCACCTCCGCGCTGGCGCGCCTGCTGCGTCCGCAGCTCGCCAAACTGCTGCAAGCCGTCGGCAAGTAGCGCCCGCGTTCCGGCCATGAACCTCGAATACTTCATCGCCTCGCTGCCGATGCTGCAGCCCGGACATCCGCCGGGGATCACGGTGGATGCCTTCCGGGCGGCCTGCGCCGAGCATCTCACCGGCCGGCTTCGCGAGGCGGTCGAGGCGCTGCTGGACGACCATCCCTACGGACATCCCTTCGTGGAAGCCTGGCGGCGCCACGAGACGGGCTTGCGCAACGCCATCGCGCGGCGGCGTGCCACGCGGCTGGGATCCGACGCGCAGTCGTGGCTGCGGCCGGAGGGCGGCGACGAGACGCGCCTTGCGCATGCCGTGGCGGCGGCCTTCGATCAGCCCGACCCGCTGCAGCGCGAGCGCGCGCTTGACCGTTTGCGCTGGCAGGCGGCCGAGGCATTGCAGGGAATTCAGCCGCTGACCCCCGGTGTGCTGCTGGCCTATGCCGTCAAGCTGCACCTGCTGACGCGCTGGCAGGCGCTCGATGCCGCCGCCGGGCGCCAGCGCATCGAGACCCTCTCCGCGCTGCCGTGAGGGGGGGGATATGAATGGTAGGCCGCGCGGGGGTCGAACCCGCGACCCCGTGATTAAAAGTCACGTGCTCTACCGACTGAGCTAGCGGCCTAAAAATGCTGTTTTTGATGGCGGGGCAGGGCGCGATTATACCCCAGCGCTACGGTTTGTATCAAGCCGAGACGCAGCGGGGACTTTCTCCCCGGGTGTGATCCACAATAGTGGATACTTACCCAGAATTCAGGAGTCAGAATCCAGAATGATTTGCCCTACTTTTTGCTTTCAAATGCGCTTTTTCGTGTCTACGTAATTGATGTCATAATGGGGAAAGAGACAAAGTGCAGTGCAGCTTCTGGATTCTGACTTCTGGATTCTGGATTCTTTGCTATTCAACAATGTTGAATCGCACCTTTTCTCCCCTTGCACCATCGTTTCTGCTGCTGTATCTTGTCAAATATCTTTGAAAGTGGCGTTTTCAAGGAGCAAATGTCTACGCGCTTTTCACCAACCGCCATGACCATACGCTGTTGGCCAAATTCGCAAGGGATGGCAGAGGGTAATAGGCAATCCAATTGGGTGCAATTGGGTGCAGTTTCCAGTTTCCAGCTTCCAGTTTCGAGTTTCGAGTTTCGAGCATCCAACTTCCAGTTTCCAGCCTCCAGTTTCCAGTTTCCAGTCACAAATCCCCAACCCCCGCACTGTAGAACTTCCCAAAGACCCTCCAAGTCCCCTACTCCCACGACGCCTGGCGCGATCTGCTCACCACGAAGATCGAAGGGCGCGAAGGGGAAGAAGAACGCTTATGCACTCTTTGTCGTGAGCTTTGTCGAAAATAGGATCGGCGCGGATGGGGCGAGAGAGAAGCTACGGATCTCGCGGATGGCGCGGATTATTTGGACAGGATGACAGGATTATCCCGCTGCGCGGCGCATAAATCGCAGGAGGGGAGCGGGAGAAGTTCTAAAGATCTGAAGTCATGAAGTCATGAAGTCATGAGGTCATGAAGATTTCACGCGCCGAGTTCTAAAGTGGCGAGTTCTGAAGTTCTAAAGTTTGGAACTCCGTGCCTTATCTTTGGCGGGAACGGGATAACGCGGATTGAGAAATACCTTGTCGCGAGCTTTGTCGCGAGCTTTGTCGACCGCGGAAGGGGAAGTTAACGCAGAGGTGCAAAGGGGGAGTGGTGGCCCGTGGCGCTGCCGCTGATCACCTACCGCCGCGAGCGGGCCAAGATCATGCAGGCCGCCGGCTGCAAGTTCTTAAAGGACGGCTTGCGGCACTCGTTCGGGACATACCACCTGGCCGCGTTCGAAGACGCCAACAAGACGGCGCTGGCGATGGGCCACGCTTGGCAACACCACCCGACCTCCGTGCGTCTCTGGATAGGCTAGGGTGTGCTGCGCAACTTGGTCAATAATGCCCGGTCGACCGCTGGCCCCCGCCGCAGCCCTGTCGTGCCGTGTTGCAGAATCTGTGGCGAACCGCTATTGTTACGGGAATGACATCCGGCGGCGCGTTGCCGCACGGGCATGAGTCTGCAAGGAGCAACATGGCCACGAAGCTGAGAAACGGCGACACACTTCTATTCATCGGCGACAGCATCACCGATTGCGGCCGGCGCGGCGCGGGTGGCCCGCTGGGCGACGGCTATGTCCGCTGGTTCGACGTGCTGCTGACGTTGCGGGAGCCCCAGAAGCGGGTGAAGATCATCAACAAGGGCATAGGCGGTGACCGGGTCACGGGGCTGAAGAACCGCTGGAGCGACGATGTGCTGCGCCACCGGCCGAACTGGCTTTCAATCAAGATCGGCATCAACGACCTCCACAGTTTCCTGGGAGACCCGAACAACGTCAACACAGTTTCGCCGAGCGTCTTCGAGCAGACGTACGACGAGATCCTACGCCGCACCCGCCAGGCACTGCCGGGCTGCCGTATCCTGCTGATCGATCCCTTCTACATCAGCATCGAGGAATCCCCGAACACCTGGCGCCGCAAGGTTCTGGACGCGCTTCCGGCCTACATCGGGACGGTGCGCAAGATGAGCCTGAAATACGGCGTGCGTCGCGTGGAAACGCACCGAATGTTCCAGCGGCTGCTCACGCATCGCGACGCCGACACGTTCTGTCCGGAGCCGGTGCACCCCAACCAGGTTGGGCATCTGGCCATCGCCGAAGCCGTTTACGACGCGATCAACCGGTAAGCCGCCGCCCGGCTGGATGCCGCAAAGTCGCTCGGCCCGCCGGGGACGGCGCGCGCGTTACGTAGACATGAGCGACAACCTTGTCGAGTGGCTGGCTCCCTACGCGCGCGAGAGCGGGCCCGTGGCGCTGCCGCTGATCACCTTCCGCTTGGGCGCATGGCAGTTCTGATGGGGGTCTTGGTAGGATCAAGTGAAAGCGCAAAGGGTGGCGGGCGGTTGTCGCTACTTTCCGGGGCC
>CAYRPP010000040.1:0-10378 GCA_964426115.1 uncultured Lentisphaerales bacterium
TGACATTACACTGACGCCGAAGGCCGGGTACGTGGACAACATGGCGGACTGGAACAACCCTCTTTATCGAGGCATCGTCAAACGCCTCCCCAAGGGTGCGAAGATCGGCGACTACGTCACCAGCCTGGACGTTGCGGCCCGCAAACCGGAACCGAGACGCAAGCGATGATATCGAGGCTCAAAATGGCCGAAATCGGCCGCACATGTCTCTTCGATCAGCAGAGCCAGGCGCCGATGCCGGCGCCTGCCAGCAGGAGCAGCACCGGCGAGACTTTTCCGTGCAGCACGCCGAGGCAGACGGCTCCCGCGACGAGCAGTGGGCGCCACGCCATGAGCCACGCCCCGTCCGCGATGGATTCCGAGAGCACAATCAGGCAGAGCCTCAGGGCCACTGCGAGGATCAGTCCCGTGACAATCGGTCGCAGCACGGCCAGCACGCGGGCCATGCCGGGATGGTGGCGGTAGCGCCGCCAGACCATGCCGAAGAGCAGGACGCACACGAGGGAGGGCACCAGCAGCGCGAGGGTCGCGGTGACGGCGCCCGGCAGGCCGGCCACGCGCCAGCCGACGAAGGTCGCGCAGTTGACCACCAGCGGGCCGGGCGTCGCCTCCGAGATGCCGAGGATGTCGACGAATTCCAGTTCCGTCAGCCACCCGTGCGCCAGCATCTCGCTGCGGACGAGCGGCAGCATCGCCATGCCGCCGCCTACGGTGAGCAGGCCGATCTTGGCGAAGGCCAGGAACAACTGGAGCAGTTCCATCATCCGGGACGTTCCGTTCCCGCTCTCCGCGACAGAATCGCTTGCGCCAGCAGCCCCGCGCCGATGCCGGCCAGGATGGTCCAGACCGGATTGAGCTCGCAGAAGAGCGTCAGCGCCGTGACCGCCAGTCCGAGCACCCAGGCCAAGTGACGCCGCCAGCCACGCCAGACAAGCCGCAGCGCGGTGCCGAGCAGCAGGCCGGCCACGGCGGGACGCAGGCCCGTAATGAAGCGCGCCACCCACGGATTGTCGCCCAGCCGGTCGAAGATGCCCGCAAGCAGCAGGATCACGAAGAAAGGGGCCGTGACCGTCCCGAGCGCGGCGACAACTGCGCCGCGCCAGCCCCGCAGGCGCTGTCCGATCAGCATGGCGGTGTTGACCGCGATCACGCCGGGAATCGCCTGCGCCAGCGCGAAAAAGTCGGTCATGGCGTCGTGCGTGGCCCAGCGGCGCCGCTCGACCACCTCGCGTTCAAGCAGCGGCAGCATGGCGTAACCGCCGCCGAACATGCCGCCCCCCACGCGCGCGAAACTGGCGTAAAGGCCGGCCAGCGGCACCCGCGCCACGGGCGTGCCCGGCGTGGTCGTCCCATGTCCGGTGTCATCCATTCCCGATGGACTCCAGTTCGGCCCAGCGATCGAAGAGCCGGTCGATGGCCGGCGGCAGTTCGGCCAGCCGTTCCTGCCAGCGGGCGAGCTGCGCGGGCGGCTGGCGGTAGGCTTCCGGATGCTGCAACTGTTCCTGCACAGTTCGCAGTTCCGCCTCGAGGGCCTCGATCTGGCCGCCGATCGCGGCCAGCTCGCGCTGCTCATTATAGCCTAGCCGACGCCGTGATGCACGTCCGGGCGCCGAGGCCGCGGCGCTTGCGGCTGACGCGGTCTCGCGCAGCGGTGCGCCGGGAACCGCGTTCTCGGCGGGAGGCTTGCGCTGCGCCAGCCAGTCGTCGTAGCCACCCGCGTACTGGGCGACAAGTCCGCCGCCCTCCAGCACCAGCGTGCTGGTGACGACCTGGTTCAGGAAAGCGCGGTCGTGGCTGACGAGCAGCAGGGTACCCTCGAAGCTGGCCAGTTGCTCCTCGAGCAGTTCGAGCGTCTCGATATCGAGGTCGTTGGTCGGCTCGTCCAGCGCCAGGAGATTGCCGGGATCGAGGAAGAGGCGGGCGAGGAGCAGGCGGTTGCGCTCGCCTCCCGAGAGCACCTTGACGGGCGTGCGGGCGCGGGCGGGCTCGAAGAGGAAGTCCTGGAGGTAAGCGAAGAGGTGCCGCGGACGCCCGTTGACCACGACGGTGTCGCGCCCCCCGGCGAGGTTCTCCGCCACGCTCTTCTCGGGATCCAGCGCCGTGCGGAGCTGGTCGATGCCGGCGACCCGGATCCGGGCGCCGGGCGTCACTTCGCCGATTGTCGGGGCGAGCTGGCCCGTCAGCAGGCGCAGCAACGTCGTCTTGCCCGAACCGTTGGGGCCGATGATGCCGATGCGCTCGCCCTGTAGGACGCGCAGGTCGAGTCCCCTGACGATCGGCGCCTCTCCGGGGTAGGCGAAGCCGAGGTCGCGCACCTTGAGCGCCAGGGTACCCGAGCGCTCGGCGGCCTGCAGGCTCATGCGGCTGGTTCCCGGCTCGATGCGGCGCCGGCTGAAGGCGTCGCGCAGCGCGAAGAGGGCGCGTACGCGTCCCTCGTTGCGCGTACGGCGGGCGCGGACACCCTTGCGCAGCCAGGCCTCCTCCTGGTCGAGCAGGCGCCCCATGCGTTCCCAGGACACGGCCTCGTCGTCGAGCACCTGCTGCTTGCGACGGAGGAAGGTGTCGTAGTCGCAGTCCCATCCGGCCAGGCGGCCGCGGTCGAGATCGACGATGCGCCGGGCCAGCTTGCGCAGGAAGGCGCGGTCGTGGGTGACGAAAAGGAGCGTCTCGACGCGGCTCTTAAGAAAGGTCTCCAGCCACTCGATGGAGGCGAGGTCGAGGTGGTTGGTGGGCTCGTCGAGCAGCAGAAGGTCGGGCTGGCTGACGAGCGCCCGCGCCAGGAGCACGCGGCGGCGCAGGCCGCCGGAGAGCTCCTCGAAAGCGGCCTCCCCGTCGAGGCCCAGGCGCGACATGACGACGTTCGTCGCGGCCGCCCGTTCCCACGGCTCGGCGCCGGGATGCGGCGCCGCCCCCTCCTCGACCAGCGTGCGGACACGCCCTTGCAGGTCCGAAGGCACCTCCTGCGGCAGATAGGCGACCCTCAGGCCGCTCTGCCGCAGGATCTCGCCGCCGTCCGGCGCTTGCAGGCCGGCCAGCAGGCGCAGCAGCGACGTTTTGCCCGATCCGTTGCGCCCAACCAGGCAGGTGCACTCACCCCGCTCGATGTTCAGGTTGACCTGATCCAGAAGCGGGTCACCGCCAAAACGCAGCGAGACATCCTGCAGGGTTATGAGTGCCATGACGATCCGCGCAACAAGCACATTTCATACCATCGCGGCTTGCACGGCGCGGGCGATTCAAGTACACTCCCTTCCGTCGCGTAAACCGACGCGGGCGCGGGACGTGATCCACGTCCGCAACCGGTTGCCGCGGGATCGCCATGGTGTTCCAATCGCTCAGCCTATCGCAGCAGCAGCGCCAGATGATGATTCTGGCGCCGCAGCTACGGCAATCGCTTGAGATGCTGCAGTTGCCGCTGATGGAACTGCGGGCGATGATCCAGCACGAGATGGAGCAGAACCCGGCGATCGAGGATGTCGTCACCCCCCAGGAGGTCTCCTTCGACGCCCTCGCAACGCGCACCGTCGGAGAGGGTGACGCCGTGACGGAGCCCGCCGGCGACGGCGATGGCGGGAGCGCGGCGGCGGGCGAGGCCGGTGAGGCGCCAAAGGCGGAGAAAGAGACGGAGCAGCCGCTGGATTTCGGCGAGCAGAGCCTTGACGCCCTCGCGGCGCTGGACAGCGAGTGGCGCGACTACTATTTCGATGAGCAGCAGAACAACCCCTACACCGTGCAGGACGAGGAGCGGCGGCGCTACATGTTTGACTCGCTCCGCCAGCCCGACTCGCTGCAGAACCATCTGCTTGGGCAGCTAGGCACGACCGAGCTCTCCGCGGAAGACCGGCAACTCTGCGAGCTGATCATCGGCAGCCTCGACGACCACGGCTTTCTGAAGACCGACCTGGCCGAGCTGGCCGCGCAGTCCGCGGCGCCGCTCGCCCGCATCGAGGCCGTGCTCAGGGTGGTGCAGACCTTCGATCCGCCCGGCATCGCCGCGCGCGACCTGCGCGAGTGCCTGCTGATCCAGATCCGCCAGTCCGAGGCGCCCGGCGCCCGGCTGGCCGAGGCCATCGTCGCCAACCACCTGCCGGAGCTTGCCGCGCAGAAGTACCCGCAACTGGCCGGCGCGCTCAAGGCGACGGTCGATGAGATCCGGCAAGCGGCGGAGCTCATCCGCACGCTCAATCCCCAGCCGGGGCGGCTCTTCGAGAGCGGCACGGCATCCTACGTCGTCCCCGAGATCTTCGTGAAACGCCTCGCGGACGGCCGCTGGGTCGTCGCCCTGGACGATAACCAACTGCCGCACATCCGCATCAGCAGCCACTACCGCAAGCTGCTGGAGGACGATCACACCTCCACCGAGGTGAAATCCTACATCCGCGAGCGCATCCGCTCGGGAGCCTTCCTAATCAAGAGCATCCACCAGCGCCAGAAGACGATCCACCTGATCGCCAGCGAGATCGTCGCGGCGCAGCAGGCCTTTCTGGAGCAGGGCGTCTCGGCCCTGCGGCCGATGACCATGGCCGAGGTCGCGGAGCGCGTCGGCGTCCACGAGACGACCGTCAGCCGCACCGTCGCCAACAAGTACATGCAGACGCCGGTCGGCGTCTTCGAGCTCAAGTTCTTCTTCACGCCGGGGCTGAAGACCGCCGTCGGCCCCGCCGTCTCGAACAAAACCGTGCAGAACAAGATCGAAAACATGATCCGGCAGGAGCCGCCCGCCAACCCGCTCTCCGACCAGGCGATCCAGGAGCGTCTGCGCGCCGAGGGCATCGAGATCGCGCGCCGCACCGTCGCCAAGTACCGGCTGATTCTAAAACTTCCCCCCTCCCACCTCAGAAAGCGCGGTTAGCGGAAGATGCCTCACGGATTCGGCATGGGCCGCATGATGCGCGGCGGTTCCGAAGCGGACAACGTCCGGCCAGTGAAAATCACCGACCGCCGCATGCTGGGATGGTTCTACCGCAACCTCGCCTCCTACTGGCCGCGCCTGCTGCTCGGCTTTTTCGCCATGCTGGGCGCGACGGCGGCGGAGCTCTGGGAACCCCTCGTCCGCAAGGACATTTTCGACAAGGTCATAGTCGCCCGCGATGCTGCGCCGCTCGCCGGACTCACGCTGCGCTTCCTGGGGCTGACCCTGGCGGGCCTCGTGCTGGGCGCCATGCGGACCAACGTCATGCACCTGCTCGGCCAGCGCTTCGTCCTGCGGATGCGCATGGAGTGCTTCCGCCACCTGATGACGCTGGGCCTCGACTACTTTGCCAACGAGCGCTCCGGCGACGTCATGTCACGCATCAGCAACGACGTCGGCGCCGTCGAGGACCTGGTCGTGCACGCCACCGACGACATCATTTCCAATGTCGTGCACGTCGTCGGCGCCATGTGTTTTCTCTTCATCCTCGACTGGCGCATGGCGCTGATCGCGCTCGCCCCGCTGCCGCTTTTCGTCGGCATGCTCTGGGCCTTCACGCGCTACATCCGCCCGGTCTTCTCCCGCATCCGCAGGGAACTGGGCGAAATCAACGCGCGCCTGCAGGAGCACATCGCCGGCATTCACGTCATCAAGGCCTTTGCGCGCGAGGAGGCCGAGACCGCCCATTTCGAGGAGAGCAGCCGTGCCTACTACCTCGCCAACTGCAAGAGCATCTGGATGTGGAGCACGTTCTTTCCGATGCTCTCGCTGGTCACGTCCTGCGGCCTGGTCATTCTCATCTGGTACGGCGCGCACCGATCTGCTTCGAACACGACCGCCACCATGACCCCCGGCACGATCGTCGCCTTCCTGAGCTACATGTCGAACTTCTACCGTCCCGTCGGCGCCCTGGCGCGCGTGCAGAACGTCGTCAACCGCTCGCTGGCCGCCGTGGCGCGTATCTTCGAACTGCTCGACACCCGACCCTCGGTGGCGGACGCGCCCGACGCCGCCGACCTGCCGCCGATCGAGGGCCGCGTCGAGCTGCGCGATGTCGCGTTCCACTACGGCACGGGCGGCGACGTGCTGCGCGGCATCTCCGTGAGGGCCGCGCCCGGAGAGGTGGTGGCGCTCGTGGGGCAGAGCGGCGCGGGCAAGACGACGCTCGTCAACCTGATCGCCCGCTTCTACGACCCCACCGAGGGCGCGGTGCTGATCGACGGCCGCGACTTGCGCAGCGTGCGGCAGGCATCCCTGCGCCGCCAGATCGGCACTGTTATCCAGGAGACCTTCCTCTTCAACACCAGCGTGCGCGAGAACATCCTCTATGCGCGTCCCGAGGCCGGCGAGGCCGAGCTGGTCGAGGCGGCCCGCGGCGCCTTCGCCCACGATTTCATCCAGAAACTGCCCAAGGGCTACGACACGGTCATCGGCGAGCGCGGCGTGCGCCTCTCGGGCGGCGAGCGGCAGCGCATCGCCATCGCCCGCGCCTTCCTGGCCAACCCGCGCATCCTGATCCTCGACGAGGCCACATCGATGGTCGACACCGAGGCCGAACAGGTCATCCAGCAGGCGCTCGGCGCGCTGATGCGCGGACGCACGACCTTCATCATCGCGCACCGCCTCTCCACCGTCCGCGATGCCGGCAAGATACTCGTGATCGACGGCGGGCGCATCGCCGAGGCGGGGGACCACGCGGAGCTGATGGCGCGCAACGGTCGCTACCACGCGATGGTCAGCCGCCAGATGCGCCTCTCCGCCAACGAGATCAAGCTCTAGGGCCGCATTTCTATCCATTCCAACCGTATCATGATCAACTCCGTAAATGACCGCCAGCCGCCGCGCCCGCCGTCACGGCGCACGCGGCGGTTGCGCCTCGCGGCCGGCGCCCTCATGCTGCTGGCGCTCCTCTGGTCCGGTCTGGTGCCCGAGCGGCGCGACCGCGCCTTCCGTGCCATGCCGGCCAATAGCCCCTTCGTCAGCGAGCACCTCAACCTCGCGCGCGTTTGGCGCGAGCGCTTCGACAACCCGCTGCTCGTCAGCACACTGAAGGGCGTCGGCGTACGCAAGGTGGAGGAGTGGTCGGCCGATACGAACATCGTCTGGATCGTGCGCCTCGTCTCGGGACGGCGCTCGCTCATCGGCTGGAGCCCCGCGCTGGGCCCCGCAGGCCTGCCCTGCTGGACCGGCGCGAGCTGGGCCGGTTTCCGCGGCCCCCTGCTGCGCGCCATGCTGTTCGTCCGCTGGGTGCCCGGCCTGGGACGCCTCGGAACCACCGCGCGCGGCACGCGCTACCTCGAGACGGTCTCGAAGCGCAAGCGGGCGCGCGGCGAGACCGGCCCGAAGGTCGGCTTCATCTTGCGCAAGAACATCCTGCTTGCCACGCTGGGCGACGATCCCGACGCGGTTCACGACCTCGACAGCCGGCTGACCGGCGACGCCCCGCTCGCACCGCTCTTCGAAGGCGATCCCGAACCCTGGAAACGCACCGGCTGCGCCCCCCACCGCGCCTGGGTCTCGCCCGCGCTCAGCCCGCTGCCGCTGCCCTTCACGCGCACGGCCGAGGCGCGCATCACACGCTTCGACGCCGACCGCATCGGCCTGGATCTGGCGCTGCCGCTGCCCCCCGGCGATGCCGCCGCGGATAACGTGCGCGGCGGGCTGACCGCCGGATGCGCCGCGGCCGACGCGCTGGCCGCCGATGCCGCCTGCGCCCTGCTCCTGATGCCCGGCGCCACGGCGCAGGCCGGACTGCTGCACCTGCTGCCGGGGCTCGGCGCGGCCTGGCGCGCGCCAGCCGGCAATACAAGCGCCGCGCTCTACCTCACCACCTCACCGCTGGGCGGACGCGTCTTCGGACTCGCCGTCCCGGCCCTCACGCTGCTCTACCCGCATTCCGCCGCCAACGGCGGCGCCATCACCCAGGCGGTGGAGGCCGCCGCGCAGGCGATGTCGCTGCGCATGCGCATCCGGCCCGGCGGAGAGGCCGCGCCCCATCGCCTGCTGGTCGACTGGCTGGGCCGCAGCAAGTACATCCGTCTCGCATCGGAGGAGTGCGTGGCCATCGAGACGCATCCCGGCTGGATGACACTCTGCAGCGCCGCCGCCAGCCTCGACGCCCAGCGGCAGGCGCACGTGGCGGCGGGCGCCGGCGCCTGGAGGGCGCCGCTCGCCGACGGGCTCGCCGCCGCGGGCGAAGACGGGCTCGACGGTTTCGCGTGGATCGACCTCGCGCGCACGACCCACGAGCTGCGGCAGATCCACGCCGTCTACCGACTGGCCACCTCGCTGGGCGCCCTCCGCGCGACGGAGAGCGAAACGGCGGCCATGTCCCGAGCGCAATTGCTTCTGGACACGCTGGCCATCGACGGCTCCCTGGCTCTCGCCTGGCGCCGTGAGAATTCCAGCCTGCGGATCGGTCTGCAAATCTACCCGCCGCAGGCGCAACCGGAGGAACAACCATGAAACGCCGTCCATCCCGGGCCACCGCCCGTTCCCATGCCCCGGAAAGCCTGCGGCTTGTCGGCGGCCTGCCCACGCTCATGGCGGGTCAAGCGCCCCTGCCCGCGCCTATTTTCTGCCTCCTTGGCGACCAGGCGCAACGCGACGATGTCATAACGTTGCTCTACCGGCACGGCGTCGGCGCCTTTGCCACGCGCAACCCCATTGCCGTCGGCCACGGCCCGTCCACGCAGGCAAGTATCGACACGCTGCTGCAGAACCTGGTTCACGTGGCGCGCCTGGCGCCGCGGGCGCGGATGGTGGCCGACTGCGGCTTCGTGGCGGCGGCGAATTGGATCCTGACCCATCCGCACGAGGGCTACATTTCCGCGGACAACCGCATCCTCTACCTGCCCAACGGCCAAGGCGGATCGTCATGCCGCATGGTGCAGGTACCCGGACCCGTACAGCCCGACGCGACGGAGGACACTTTTGACGGCGTGCCCGTGGCGCAGCTCTACATCAACCGCCGCGTCTCGCCCTTTTCCATGGCCTTCGCGGAGGCCGCCGCCGAGGCTATCGCGAGCATGCTGCGCCAGATCGACGCGGCAGAGCTCGCGACGCCGCTGGCCGGCGTTTTCCTCGGTTGCTACGTCTACGGCGAGTGGAACCTCGGCATCCAGGCGCCCGACCACAGCCGCGCGGCCCTGCGCTACTTCCGTGGCTTCCTGAAGCGCAAGTACGGCAGCGTCGCCGAGCTGCGCCGCGCCTGGGCCGACGACAAAGCCTCCTTTGCCGCGGCGCGGCCCCCGCGCGACTACTCCAGCAACGACCTGCCTCCCCTGCGCGTCGCCACGCAGCGCCTCTTCGACTACCGCTGCGCCGAGGCCGAGGCCATGGCGGAACAGTTCGCCACGATGGCGCGCGCGGTCAAGCGCCATGCGCGCCATCTGGTGGTCGGCGGTTTCTTCCCCGGCTGCAGCTCGCCGCAGAGCAACTGGCGCAACCTGGCGCAGCGCGCCGATGTGGATTTCGTCGCCACGCCGCTGGCCTACGAGAACCGTGGACCCGGCTGCGGCGTCAGCAGCCAGTCGCCCTTCTGCGAGAGCCTCTCCGCGATCGGCAAGGTCTTCTTCGACGAGATCGACACGCGCACCTGTATCGCCGATATCGCCGGCAACGGGCGCTACGGGCGCGCGCGTAACGTCGCCGAATCGGTCGGCCTCCTCTGGCGCGACGCCGGCCAGATGCTGATACGCGGCCATCACGGCTGGTGGCTCGATTTCGGCAACGGCCGCAAGCCGCCCTACAGTTGGCATCTAGAACCAGAGTTCCTCGCCTTCCACCAGCGTTTCAGCGAGATCTGGGCCGCGCTCCCAGGCCTCGACCGGCGTCCGTGGACCGAGGTCCGCTGCTTCATTCCCTCGACCGCCGCCCGCGACTTCCAGATCCTCTATCCGGCCGATTACCAGCGCCACACCGAATGGACACTGTCGGGACTCCCCGTGGCCTTCGACAGCATCGAGAACCTGATCGAGGGACGCACGCCGCCCGGACGCCTCTCCATCATCTACGGGGCCGTCACGCTGACGGCGGATCAAGCCGCCGCGCTTGCGCGGCGACTCGCGGGCCATGGCGGCACGGTGCTCTGGGTGGGTGGCGCGGGGCTCTGCGCGCCTGGGCGCGTGCCCGACGCCTCGCGGCTCGACGGTCTGATTCCTCTGCAACACCGGCTGTCCGGCTTTGTCCGGTCGATCGTTCCCGAGGGATGTCTCACCGCCGAGGGGCGCCAATGGCTGGGCCTCGACCGTACGGCGCGGCCCATCGGCCAGCACCACCGCGCCTTCACCAGCGGTTTTTCTTTTATTTCCAAGGAACTGGGCGTGCAGATGCCGCGCATCGCGGTCAACGAATTGCTGACCGTGACCGATCCGGATGCCGTGCCGCTGGCGCGCCTCGACGCAGAGAGCACCTTCAGTTCCTGGGAGCAGGAAGTGGTGGAGCAGGCCTCGATGGCGGCAGTGC
>CAYRPP010000040.1:10388-10666 GCA_964426115.1 uncultured Lentisphaerales bacterium
CACGATGTCGACCAGTCCGTCGTCATGGCGCTGAAGCAGACACCGGACGGCACAACACACATTGTCTACCACCTGCCGGTGCTGGAGAGCTGGCTGCTGCGGACGCTGGCCGTCCGGGCCGGGTGCCACGCCTTCACGACGCGCGACGACGTCGTCTGCGCCTCGCGCGGGCTGCTGCTGCTGCATGCATCCTACACGGGCGGGCACGTGCTCCGCTTTCCGCCGCGGACGACAGGGGAAGCGCAGCACGTGCCCGCCCGTGTAGGATGCATGCAGCA
>CAYRPP010000041.1:0-10071 GCA_964426115.1 uncultured Lentisphaerales bacterium
GCGAACTGCACCTTCATCGGCCCTGCGACCAACGGCGTCCACGACGTCGTCCAGTTCGGTACGTACCATTCCAAGACCTTCAACGTGGTGAATTCCATCTTCACGGTGACCGACTCCGAGCGTGCCGATCCCTTCAGCGTCGCGGTGCCGTCGTATCAGGGGGCGCAGATATTCAATGTACTCCACTGCTCGATCAAGAACATGATCCCGGCCTTCCTTCCGGAGTCCTTCGACATTTCCATCGGGCTCGAATACGATCCGGTTCCGCTGGCGCCGGTCGAGGTTCTCGGCAGCGGACACTCCGTCTACCGGCCCGCGGTGCGCGTCCCCGGCATCCGCACCACCTGCGACGTCTCGACCAACGCGGCCGTGATCCCAAACACCTTCGCATTCCGCCTGCCGGGCGGCGGCCCGGAATGGCAGGCGCTCGTGCCGGCCATCTCCGCGTCCGTCGGCGAGGACCTGCCGGCGATTTCCGACGCCCTCGGAACCGCGCGGACATTCGGCTCGTATACCCGCGGCGCCGTGCAGGCGCTGACGGACGCCGCCGAGGCGGGCTACGCGTTTGTCGTCCGCCGCGACCCGTTCGTCGCCGGAGTGCTGAGCGATCCGCCCGGAGCTTCGCAGACCGTTGCGCCCGGTAACGCGATCGCGGTGGTAACCGCGACGCCGGTCATGGGGAGCGCCACGGTGAACGGCTGGTTCGACGCCGACGAAACGCTCCTCGAATCCTCCGCCACGCTTTCCGGCGTCGTGCCGACAAACGACATGGTCGTCACGGTTAAGTTCAGCACGATGCCCGTCACGGTCGTCTTCAACCTCGATGGTAATGGCACCTTCGACGCGAACGGCCAGCCGACGATCTCCGTGGCAACTTCCGCCGGCGCGGCCTTCCCGGACGTTCCGCCCTTCACCGTCGCCGAAGGCATGATCTTTGTGAGCTGGGAGGAGTTTCCCGCGACGGTGCCGGAGTCAGATACGGCGCTGGAGTACCACGCCCGCATCGTCACCAAGAGCCTGCGCATCGTCTATCTCGTCCCCGGCGGCGCGGGAAAAGCGGACGGATCGAGCTGGGCGGACGCCTTCGGCGATCTCGCCCCGGCCTATGCCGACGCGGGAATCCACCGCGGCGAAGTCTGGATTAAGGAGGGAACCTATTCGCTCGGCTCGCGCATCCCGATGCTCCCCAATGTGACCCTGCGGGGCGGTTTCGCCGGGACGGAGACCTCCGCCGGCGAGGCCGATCCCGCGGCGCGCCCGACGGTCATCTCTGGCGACGTGAAAGGCGACAACAAGTGGCGTCCCGACAACACCTCCACCGTCGCGAACTGGATCGCGGTACGCGATCCGGAGACCGGCGCCTTCAACGCATGCAATCCCGGCGCCGCCAACAGCTTCTGGATTCCGGGCGGCAACAACGCCGACGACACGCTATACGGCTTCGCCAACGAGACCGGAGCCGCGACGAACGGGGGCTTCGCCGGACTGACATTCACGGGCTTCAAGTACGCCGCCATCTACTCGACCACGGGCCTCGCGGACGGACTCGTCGTCTCGAACTGCGCCTTCATCGCGAACAACACGTCCCAGGGCACGGCGTCCTATCCCGTGCTGGTGCAGAAATCGTCCGTCGTCCTCTCCGGTTGCGCTTTCATCGGCAACTGCCGCGGCTGTTCGCTCACGTCCGCGATCCCGACGACAAGCCGTGTCGAGAACTGCACGTTCGCCGAGAATGTCTACAGGCTGCTGGGGATTGCCGGTTCCACGAGCCGCCTCGACATCGCCGGCTGCATTTGGCGCGGCAACTATTCGGATACAGCGTTGATTTCGTTCAGTCCCGGAACGTACTATTCCGTCATGCTCGCCGACAGCCATTTCACGAGCAACCGGCTCGTCAACACCGCCTCGATCGGCACATATGCAACAGATAGATCCTGTTTCTTCGACGTCGAGCGCTGCTCGTTCATAGGCAACTCGGTCACGGCCACCCAGAGCGGCACGGTCGGGGCGTCCACGGCCGGCACCTACTACCGTGTGCTCTTCCGCGGCTGCTACTTCGGCGGCAACACGCTCACGACGAGCGCGACGGGCGGCAGCTACGCCGCCGCGACCGCCGGACTCGTCGGGGCCTACGGCACGCTCTGCTTCTACGACTGCACTTTCGAGGAGAACACGGCGACGGCCTCGAAGAGCGGCTCCTATGTCGCCACGGTCGCCTTTTCGCAGTACTGGGGCTCCACGGCCATGTTCAACTGCACCTGTGTCGACAACGTCTACACGGCGGTCGATGCGGGTCACGCGGCGGAGTTCGCGATGATCACCGGTTCCGACAAGGCGCCGAACACGAAGCGGATCATGAACTGCGTCTTCGACACATCGCGGAACGGCCACAAGGCGATCTCGATCCTGCCGAACACGACCATCGCGCTGCAGAACTGCGCCATCAGCGGATACGTTGAAGGCGATCCCGCGCTCGGGCTGACCGTGCCCGTGAACATCTCCACGGCGGACGCGCGCCTCGCGCCGTTCACGAAGACCGGCGCAAACGGCGCCCTGGCCCGCGGGCTGAGCGCATCGTCGCCCTTCGCCCGGGGTGGAACGCCGGTTTGGAAGGCGACGAACGGCTACATCTACTACCTCGCGGGTTCGACCTGGATATGTTCGAGCGGCATCGGAGGGAACTACACCCTGGCCAACGGACTTGGCGTAGGCCTCTCCACAAACAATCCCCCGCTGCCCGACGCCTTCGACATGGCGCGCGCGGCGGACATGTTCGCCTACGGCCCGCTGAATCCTCCGCCCAGGGGCACATCCCTGATCCTGCGCTGATCCGCATGGCGCCCATTAACCTATGAAGGAGCCGCTATCATGACGAGAGCATTCAAGATCGCAATTGCCGGACTGCTTTTGCCGGCCTGGTTCTGCAGCGCGGCGACGCTGCCGCCCGTTTTCGCGTTTGATTCGCCCGATTCCGTCGACGCCGCCGGTCTGACGGCGGTCTCATCGATGTCCATGGATGAAATGTCGGCGGGGTTCTGGGTGCGTTTCGACAGGCTGCCGTCGTCCGGCTCTCCGACGGGGTTCTTCGACTGCGCCGCCGCCGGGGACGGGAAAATCACCATCCGCCTCAAGGCGCTTCCCACGCAGATACTCGGCGCCTTCCACATGCGCTCCAGGGATGGCGTCCGCAAACGTGAATGGCATCATGTGGCGGTCACCTATTCGCGCATGCAGAGGCGTGCGACTTTGTATCTCGACGGGAAGTTCCAATGGGAGAACGACAACCTCAACATGCCGATGCTGCGCCCGGCCGGCACGGACGCCATCCATGCCAGGTTCAACGGGAAGGTGTGCGACTTCCGTCTCTGGGACGCCGCGCTGGAGTCCGAGGCGATTTTTCCGGCAACCAAGGCGCGCATCAGGGAGGCGGCGGCCGCGGCAAAGGCCGTGGCCGCCGAGGCCGGCGCCGCGGCGCGCAGCCAGGGAATCAAGGAGTGGTGCGCCGAGATCGCGCGGACGGCCGACGCGCTGGCGGCGTCGACGGCCGAGGGTGAATTCGGCAGGGTGCCGGTGCTGCGGCTCCGCGAACTCACACGCGCCGCGGAAAACGCGCGTCGCATCGCGCGCGAATCCGCCAGTCCCGCGCTGGACCAGGCGGTCAGCCGCGCGGCGGCGCTCTACGTCGTGCCCGCCACATCGCAGGAGCCCTATCTTCCTTACGATCTGCCCGTCCGCGGCACGATTACAAACGACATGGTGATCATAACGGCCCCCGGGGAGCACGAGAACGGGTCGCTGGTTCTCGTGGCGCTGAAGCCGCTGACGGTCCGCAACGTCGTTGTCCGCGACCTGGCGGGGCCGGGCGGCAGCCTGCCCGCTTCGTCTGTCGATGTCAAGCTAGTCAAGCGCTGGTTCCGTACCGGCGGCGCCTGGATCTTCTACCACTCCGACAGGCGCCAGCGCAACCTGACGCCGGATCTGCTCGTCAACGACGACGGCCTCATCAAGGTCGACGAGCTCCGTCGGCGCAACTATATACGCCTCGACTACCCCACTGGACGCATCTACGCCGATGTCTCGGATCCCGACCGGGGGCATCGGCACTGGATGGAGGCCCGGAACGGACCGTTCGAGGACGCCGACACGCTGCAACCGCTGGTGATCGACGAATCCGGCCGCAACCAGCAGTATTTCTTCACGTTCAACGTCCCCGCAGATGCCGCACCCGGCCTCTACAAGGGTTCGATCGCCTTCCAGACGACCGCCGGCGATTCGTCGGTCGGCGTGTCCATCCGCGTGCTTCCAGTCGCGCTTCCCGAGATGCCTTCGCCGTACGGCAACCTCGACGGGGTCTACATCACGCATATGAACCACTTCCCGCCGAACTACAGCAAGACCAACGCCGACCGCGTCCAGTTTACAAAGGACGTGATGAAGAACATCCACGAGCACCGCATGAACCACACCACCCGCCTGTGGGACTCCCCGGATCTCGCGCGGCTCGCCCTCGAGACCGGATTCATTGCGGACAACATCCACGGCTCGCCTTTCGAGAATCCGCCCGACTGGCGGTCGTTCTATCCCGGCGTCCCAGAGAACGAGCTGACGCTCGAGGAAAAGAATAAGGGCATCCGCGCCGCCATCCGTGCCGCGCAGAAGGGGATCGACTTCTTCGCCGAGCATCTTCCGCCCACGGCGACCCAGTACTCGATCTACGTTTCCGAGGCTTCATGGTACCAGGCGAACCACATCGGCCAGCGCGAAAAGTCCGCCGCGGCGCACGCGCTTGGACAGCGCATCTTCGCCCACGGCTGGGATCGCAACGGACGCTGGTCGACGGACGTGCAGGACATGCACGCGTCCGCCAACATCGATTCCGAGGATGCCACGCGGTGGCACGCGGCCGGCGGCCAGCTCATCAACTACGCCGACCCGTTCCCGGGCGCCGAGAATCCGATGATCTTCCGCTACCAGGGCGGCTTCCAGATGTACAGGAGCGGGCTCGACGGGCAGATGCTCCATGGTTTTCTCAACTGCGGAGTTCCGTTCAACGAATGGGCCGAGGACTTCGGCGGCGACGGCAACTACCGCAATTTCGCCATGGTCTATCCCCAGCGCAACGGCATCATCGGCACGCTGGCGTGGGAGGGGGTGCGTGCCGGCTACGACGACATACGCTGGGCGACACGTCTGAAGCAGCTTGCCGAAGCCAACCGCGCTTCGACAAGCCGCGAGCTGCGTCTCGAGGCCGGCCGGGTGCTTGTCTGGCTCGAGAGCTTCAAGCCGACCGGCCACGATATCGACATGATACGCGCCGGCATCCAGCAGCGCATCCTGATCATGCAGGACGCCATTGCCAGCCACAAAGGGATACTGCCGCCCGTTGACCGCGCCTACCGCAAGTATCTGCCGGCAGGCAAGTAGACAGGAAAGGACTTTGGACATGAACAAGCTTGTCGTTTTGACTTTCTCATGGGGCATGCTCCTGGCGGCGGGAACACCGCCCCTCCAGGCCCAAACCGACGAAGGCAAGAACATCTGCGACGTGACCTGGCGCGCGCTGCCGAATCCCGTCTCGGAGCTTCTCGAACTCCTGCCCGCGTCGCGCTGGAATTCCGGCTTCCGCAAGTACGGTTCAACATCCGACATGCTCTGGACCGACACGCAGGTCACGCGCGATGTATCGGCCGGACAGGGCTTTGACATCAACCGCTTTACCAAGCTTGCGGCGGTCTGCGACGAAGACGGTTTCAGCGTCGTGGTGTACTGCGGCGAGCCGGCGCTCACCAACTGGTGGGCAAAAAAAGCGGATTACCCGTCGCCATGCATCGAGTTCTTTTTCGTGCCGGGCGACGCCGACACGCCGGCGATCACTCCCCACCACATGGGGGTATACCAGAAAGGCGCCGCGAAGGAATTCGCCTTCATGGTGCAGGACAGGAACTGCCGCCGCTTCGCTCCCTATTTCACCGCGGGCGAATGCGTCGTGGGCCAAGCCATCATGGTGCGGATGACCATGGACTGGGAAGGCCTGTTCGACAAACTCCCGATCTTCGCCGACAAGGCCGACAACTTCTGGCGCCTCTCCGTGATCCGCTGGGCCGACTGCGGTTTCACCTGGGGCGGCGTCGTGCACCAGATGAGCCAGGCGGGCTACCTGCGCTGGCCGAAGTTCACCGAGGAGCAGAAACTGGCCATCATGCGGAAGACGCTTGTCAAGGGGTGGAACTTCTACCGCACGGTCGCCTCCGACTACTCCTATGCCCCGGGCGGCGGCCCGGGCGTACCCAAAGACGTCGTAAAGATGGGATATCCTGTGACCAACGCGGCGCAATACGCCGTGGAGGAGCTCAAGGCCAATCCGCAGTCATACGTCAACATGAACCAGGATCCCGCCTTCTGTCCGGAGCTAGGCAGGATCTTTGCCGAGCGCAACGCGTTACTCCCGATGATCGGCGAGATGGACAAGAGGGCCCCGGCCGACAGGGAAGCCTTCTACCGCAAGGCCGCGGACATGCTCTTCAACTGCCGATACGACATCGAGCGCGCATACGGCGCGTACCAGCAGGATCTGCTGCTGCGCGGGGTGCGATAGGCAATGGCCGGGAAGATACGAGGTTAGCCGACATGAAGACTGCAATTGCTTTCGTCCTCTGTGTAGCAGCGTCGCTTGGCGCAGGAGTCGCGGCGGCGGCTGAAAAGAGTCCGGCCCCGGCAAAATTGTCTCCCTACGAGATCCAGCAACTCGTCCGCAGAAACAACGACGCCGCCAGCCGCAACATCCGCGCGGTCACCGATACCTTCCGCAATATCAGCATGCCCAAGAACTTCGCCTCCATCGAATCCAACCGCGTCGAACTCGTCCGGCTGGTATCGCTCAAGGAAGGCGCCGCGGACATCATCACCCCGGCCGGCATACAACTGCTTGTCGCGCAGGCCTGCTGCAAGCCGCTGAACCTGCGTCTGGCCGACGCGGCCGAAAAGGCTTTCAAGGAAGCGCAACAGTTGGCCGCCACGCCCGACGACAAGGCCCGCATCGGCTACGAATACGCCCAGTTCAAGTACAACTCGGCCGGCGATGACGACATCGCCAAATGGCGCAAGGCCAAGGTCGATGCGTACAATACTCCCGGCGCATCCATCAAAGTGAAGCTTGATCTCCTGCACGATGGCGTTCTCGGGCTCGACTACGAGGAGGATGGCTGGAAGATTGTCGAGGGCCACGAGGATATGTACTGGCTATTCTTCAACCAACTCGCCAACGACATGCGTTTCGGCGCCGCGGGAATCGAGGAGAAGACCTCCAGCGAACACCGCCTCGCCATGTTCGACAAGGCGGTGAGCGTCATGAAGAAGGACGCGAGACGCGACTTTATCGCCCGCCGCATCGACACGCTCGTTGATCTCGAACGCCACGACGAGGCCGAGCATGAGCTGCTCGGGCTCGCCGCCACGACCAACATCGCGGAACGCATTTACTGGCTCGGCAAGCAGGGCGATTTCTACTTCACCCGTTCGCACCGCTACTATGCCGATCGCGATCCTTTCTTCCTCCGTCGCGCCTATGCCGCCTACATGGAACGGCTCGTCCTGGATTCCTCCAACACGAAGTTCTGCCAGTCACTGGTCGGCGTGGCGGAGGCGCTCAAGGACTGGAATCTGATGAAGGAGTGCCTCGACAAGTACACCGGGCTCACGAAGGACAAGAAACCCGATGCATATTCGGCTCCGCTCTACGCCGACTACTATTACCGCAAAGGCGACTACGAGAAGGCCGTGGAATACTACAAGATGTTCGGCTTCGACAGGCAGAACCGCGGGGGAGATCTGCCAAACCGGAACGAGCGCTTCTGCGAGTCGCTCTTCGCGGCCGGACACTACCAGGAGTGCCTCGAAAACATCGACGCGCTCCCCACATGGGGCTCTCTCCGCGACCGCAACGACCTGTACCGCCGTGTCCTCAAGGCCAGGATCGACGCGCAGGGCGCCGACGCCGCAAAGGGACTATAGCCGGATCATATGGTTTAACGTCACGTCGCCGGCCAAAGTACGGCCAAAGTACGCACAGGGGCGGATTCCTCGCAGAATACCGCAATATGGCGGCCCACAACATGCTCCATCCGTGGACGGCGGTCTACGGCGGGCGGAGCGATCCCGACGCCGTCAACCGGCAGCTCGATCTCATGGAGGAGGCGGGCCTCGCGACACAGCCGATATTCGGCGACGTCAATGCCTGCGACGTTCACTGGTCTGCAAGCTGGTTCGTGGAAAAACCGGGCGACGAATCCTCCGTCGAGGCCAACCCCGGTATCTTCCAGGAGCGCCGCGTCGTCTATTCTAATTATATCGCCACCGCAGTCGACCGCATCGAGAAGAAGTTCGGCCACCGCGACCTCTACTGCTACGGCATCGACGAGGCCGGCCCCGACACCGTGCGGCTTGAAATGCCATTCTTCATGATCTGCAAGCTGCTCGGCGGCCATCCATTCATCACCATGGCCGTCGCCCAGTGGGCCTCCTTGGCCACCGACGTCAACGACGTTCCCGCGAGGATCGGACGCTCCAACGCGCGCGCCTGGCACGAGGCCGGCGCCATCGTCACCACCTATGCCGCCCCCTTCTCGGGGCCTGAAGACCCCGAACTCTGGCGCCGCAAGGGGATCCGCCTCTACCAGGCGAACTTCGACGGAAGCAAAGAGTACAACTGGTACGAGGGCTGGCACGTCTGGCACGTCTGGAACGACTTCGTCAACTCTTCCAACTATAAGCCCTTCTGCATCGTCTACCCGACTGCCGACGGCGTGATCGACACCGTCGCCTGGGAGGCCTACCGCGAGAGTTTCGACGACGTGCGCTACCTGACGCTCCTGCGGCGCCTCGCGCACGTCGCAATACGCTCCGGCAACCGCGGCCTCCACCGCCTCGGCACATCGGCCATCGCCTGGGCCGAGCTCATCGACTCGGAGCAAATCGAGTTTGACGAACTGCTTGACGGTGCGTCACGGTGGATCAATCAACTGCGCTCGGGACTGGCTGACGCCTCCGTCGCCGTCTCCCCCCAGGTCTACGAATAGGAGGAGCCACCGATGAACAAGAGCATCCGGAAGGACACTTCGGCGGTCGACGCGACAACGATCTTCAGCGACACCGACAGCGGCCTCGACAATCTGACGCTCGACTGATTTCCGGGACCGTAATGGCGTAGGGGCGTGATGCCGGGCGTATGGGGGAAGCGGACGGTAGTCGAGACCCTTGAAGATGATCCGGCAACACGCGATTTCCCACGTACCCGGGCCTGAAGGCCCTCACAAGCTTCCGGCTAAAGCCGGTACTCCGGCGCGAAGACCTTCCCAAGCACCTCCATGCCAGAGTACCGCCTTCAGGCGGAAGCAACCAAGGGGCTTCAGCCCCGTATAGCCCATTCCGACGCAAGAAGAGCCGTTTCGCCCACAAGCCATGTACATCATCCTCACACCCCGAAGACTGACCGCTTTGCTGCCGGGTTTGAATTGTCCAGCCACATCGTGTAGAGTATTCATCACTTTGGTGCACCATGGGCTCTAGCAGGGTGGCGGGATTTAAGGTGGCCTATGGAAAGGATGTGATACTATGAATAGCGGTCGCAACGCCGTGCCTAATACCGCGTTTGTTCCTACGTCGACTAACTGCGCCATCGTGGCCCGCGTCATTCACTATGTCGGCGCGTAGTCGCTCTCACGTCTTCGCATGAAACGCATCTTTTTCGACCTTTGCGACTGTTTTCTCGGTCTGAACCACATACTCGAGGGGTTTCTCGGGTATGCGGCGACACATGGCTGGGATGTGACGTTCCGAATAAACGGTAATCTCGAACTCGGACGTCTCAACGGAAAGTTCGACGGCGCGTTTCTGTGCAACGTCACGGACAAGGCGATCCGCAACACTTTGGCCATGGCCCGTCACACGCTCGTCTTCGCAGCCTGCGACGAGCCTTTCGAGAAATGGCTGCACGCCGACGGCCTCAACTACGTTCACCTCGACAATCTCCAAATCGGCCGCTGCGCGGCGGAGTATTTCATCGTCCGCGGCTAC
>CAYRPP010000042.1:0-10070 GCA_964426115.1 uncultured Lentisphaerales bacterium
TCTATCCCGACTGCCGCGAGGCCTTCATGCGGAGCATGGCCGGGGCGGTGCGCCTCGGCACCTACGCCCGCATCCGTCTCCTGCGGCCCTATGTAAACCGCTCCAAGGCCTGGATCGTCGCGCGCGGGGCGCGCTTGGGCGTCGACTTCGCGCAAACCTGGTCGTGCTATGCCGGCGGGCGGCGCCACTGCGGCGCCTGCGGCACATGCCGCGAGCGCCGCGAGGCCTTCCGCCGGGCCGGCGTGCCGGATCCGACACGCTACGAGGAAGGGAGCGGCGGGGCTTTGCCAGGATAATAGGACCGAGGAAACGCGTGCGGCGGGAGATTCGTAGCAGCCTGTCTACACATCCTACTCCATCCCTATTCCGCCGTCAGCTTGCGCTCGAGGTGGTCGCGGCGCAGGTCGCCGAGGCGGTAGCGGATGTTCATCCAGTGCGGGACGGCCTCGGCGAAGAGGGTCTCGGTCTCGTCCGCCGGCATGGCGGCGGCGACGCGCTTGCCGTAGGCGTCGAGACGCGCGAGATAGGGCGCCAGCACCTCGGCGTGGAAGACCGGATCGGAGTAGTCCTTGTCGGTGTAGAAGTCGACCAGCCCGCCGGCGCGCGGGTTCTTCTCTTCCGTGTAGCGCGCCCATGCCTTGAAGACTAGCTTGCGCTTGATCGCCAGGCGGTCGGCGTCGTCGAGCTGGAAGCGCCAGCGTCCGAAGCTGGAGCGGCCATGGACCGTCTTGAGGCCGTTCCAGGTCACGCGCCCGCCGCGCGCCCAGCGTCCCACCTCGAAGAGCCACTCGTCGTCCGCGCCGGGCAACTTGTCGTGGAAGAAGGCCCAGTCGAAGAAAAGGTAGAGCAGGTGAGCGCGGTCCGTGTGCCGGAACTCGCTGCGGAAGCCGGCCGACTCGGTGGTGATCGGCGTGTGCTGGTCGGTGGCGTAGGCCGCGTTCCAGAAGGTGACCTTGCCCGTCTGCAGGTTGACGAGGAAGCAGGTGTGCGGCGCGCGCGCGCCGGCGGCGAGGTAGCCCTCGAAGCTGCCGCCGCGCAGGAGCCCCGCCTCGACCTCGGGCGCCTGGTCGTCCAGGGCCTCGAAGAAGAGATGGATGCCGTCGGCATCGCAGACGGCATAGTAGCCGGTCTCCGTGTCGCCCTTCGCGCCCTCGACGAGGGCGATGTCGCCGCGGTCGCCGGTGGCGGCGTCGGTGGCCGCGACCAGCTCGAGGTTGCCGCCGAACTTGCGGTCGAGGCGCGCGCGGCGCGCCGGGTCGCGCACCAGGCCGGAGGCGAGGAAGCCGTCGATGCCCGTGGGAGCCTGGGGCAGGAAGCCGACCGTGTATGTCTTGGGAGGCTCGGGCACGAAGCGCGCGTCGTGGATCTCGCCCACGGCGCGTGCGGTCTCGAAGCGCCGGGCGATCATCATGGTGCGGCCAGCGCGCAGCAGCGCCTCGAGCCGCGCCGCGGGATCGGGCAACTCGCGCGCGAAGGCCGTTTCGACGGCCGCGACCGTCGCCCGCGTCTCGGCGGCCTTTTCGGGCGCGGCGAGCAGCGCCTGGATCAGGGCGAAGGTGAAGCGCTGCCGGGGCGCGAGGCGCCCGTCCTGCGCCAGGCGGTCGGCGCGCGCCGCCGCCTGCGCCGTCTCGCCCATGCCGGCGAGGGCGTTGACGCCGTAGATTCCGGCCAGGAAGCGGTCGTCGCGCGTCAGCCCGTTGTTCCGTCCGAGAGTCTCGGCGGCTTCGGCGGCGAAGGGGTAGACGGTGCGGGTCATGGCGTGCTGCAGCAGGGTCATCAGGGGGCGCCCGCTGCCGGCCGTGTTGTCGGTCAGTGCCTGGTACGCAGCCAGTATGCCACGGGCGTCCTCGAAGCGGCCGGCGGTCTGGCAGATGTCCAGAAAGCGCGCCAATGCGGACCTGCGGTCGCGCTCGTGGAGCGCCTCGTTGTCGATCGACCCGCGCAGCAGCGCGAGCGCGGCATCGGTGTCGCCCCGCGCGTGCAGCACGCCGGCGGCATCGGCCACGCGCCCGGCCTCGCGGTAGAGCTTCAGCGCCTGGTCGTAGTCGCCCTCGGCCACCCAGGCGTCGGCGATGGCCGTCTGCGCCTTGGCGGCCAGGCCGGGGGCGAGGCGGACGGCCTCGGCGAAGGCCTCGCGCGCCGCCGCGTGGCGGTACATGCGGGCGCAGAGCTGCCCGATGTTGAAATAGGCAAGCCCCTTCTCCGGATCCGCGAGATCCGTAAGTTTCAGCGCGCCGCGCACGGTGGCGTCGGCCGCGGTCTCGTCGCCCTGCATGAGTTGGACGCCGGCCAGCTGGTAGGCGGCCTCGATCCGCTGGAGTACAGTAGCGCCGCTGCTATCCAGGATGCGCCGCGCGCAATCGGCGGCGGCGGGCAGATCCTTCGCCTTGTGCCAGTAGCGGATGTACTGGGCCAGCACCTCGACCCGTTCCGCCTCCGCGAGGCCTTCGATGGCCAGCGCCTGATCGAGGGCCTGGCGCGCCTCGTCCAGGCTGGCATATACCGAACTCTCGGTGGCGTTGTTCGCGGCGGCGATCCAGCCCTTGGCGCGCTGGGCGGGCGTCAGGCGCGTGTCGCGGCCGATTCCGGCCCAGATTTCGCGCATCTGGACCACCCGCTCCCGCGTGCGGACGCGCATGAGCACGGCGGCCTTGCGGTTGCGCGCCGCCAGGCGTTCGTCGGAGGAGAGTCCCTCGAGAGCGGCGACGGCGTCGTAAGTCGCCAGCGCGTCGTCCAGGAGTTCGAGCGCGTTGAGCAAGAGGTCGGCCGCGGCGTAGAGCGCCTGGGCGCGGATCTTCGCGGCGGTCCCGGGCTGGGCGGCGGCCTCGCGGTAGCGGGCCACGGCGCCGGCGGCGTCGCCGGCGGCGGCGAGCGACCGGGCCTCCGCGACCAGGCCGTCGGCGGGGTCGGGAGCGGCGGGGGCGGCGGGGGTGGCGGACGCCAGCAGCAGGCCGGCGATGAGAGCGGTGGTCAGGCGGGTATTCATGGGATGCTCCTGCGGGAGAGGGGGCCGGTCAGCGCAGCTCCTCGAGGGAGAGGATCCGCTCGATGATCTCGAGGCGGGCGGTGTTCATGTCGCCGCCCGTGACGTCGAGGTCGGCCAGGTACTGCAGGGCCTTGCGGCCGGCGTAGCGCCGCTCGATCCCGCCGCCGGCGTCGCGCGCCTCGAGGGCGAGCTCCCGCAGCCGCGTGGCGTAGCGGATGTCGTCGACGCCCTCGCGGAAGCCCTCCCAGGCCAGGGTGTCGACGAGCTCGCCGCGCGTGCAGTAGGCGAAGACCATCGGCTTGTAGGTGTCCTTGGCCAGGTCGTTCCAGGGATTCATCGAGAAGGAGTAGTTGCAGAGCATGCTGAAGTTGTTGCGGTAGGGGACGAGCCCGTACTGCTTGCGGATGTAGGCGGGGTTCTCGACGCCGACGTGCTGTGCGGCGTACCAGCCGACATACGCGTGGCCGATCTCGTTCCACCGGCGCGTCTGCTCGCTCTCCTCCGGGAACGCCGCGGCCGGATGCATGTCGTAGATGTAGCCGCCCTTGTGGTAGAGGGCCTCGTGGCCGGCCGTGTAGAACTTGAAGCCCAGATCCTGGTAGAGGCTCCAGTGGGGCCGCATGTTGACGATCCAGGCCGGCCCCGGCTCGTCGCCGCTCTGGAGGTAGACGTTGAGGTGGCCGAGGTGCTTGAGGAAGAAGTCCCGTGTCTCCTCCGCGTAGCGCCGGGTCGCGAGCAGGCCCTCGTGCGTGGTGTCGCGGCCCACGCGCATCGGGGAGCCGACGATCACATCCATGCGCATGCCCGCCTCGCGCGCCAGTTCGAGCTGCCGCCGGAGGTCGTCGCCCGGCGCGCCCCGCACCTTGTAGGTGGCGATGTTGTGGCGGCGCATGTTCCTGAGGATGCCGAGGTACTGCCGCGTGGCGAGCTCGAAGTCGTTGCCGTTCTCGGCGAGGAGGATGTCGTAGGAGACGTAGTTGTAGGTGGTGACGAGGAAGTCGCGCCGCGGATCGAAGTAGGTTTTCGGCTCGGGGAGCGCGAAGGGCAGCACCCGCAGCACGACGGGGATCTCCGCCAGGCGGGGCTGGCCGGGCACGGCGACGGCGATGGCGCCCGTGTAGAGGCCCGGCGCGGCGTCCTCGGGCACGCGCACGGTGAGCCAGAACTGCTTGAAGGATCCGGCCGCCAGCGCGACCGGCTGGAGGGTGGCGGCATCCTCGAAGTCCTCCTTCATGGGCCGGAAGGTGTAGTGCTTGCCGCGCTCGTCGAAAACCGAGTCGAGCGTTTTCGGGGGCGTGATCCAGTGGTGGCGGTAGGTGCCGTCGGGATTCCGGACGCGGGCGTGGTTGGCCCGGGCGGCGGTGTCGACCCGCACCAGGTCCTCGTCGTGCAGCAGCAGTTCCGGTGTCAGTTGCAGCCCGGTGTCCATGAAGTAGCTGATCCAGCCGTTGCCGTTCTGGTACCAGACCTTGACGACCCGCAGGTCGAGCTGCGCGGCGGGGATGGTGCCGCCGGCGGCGCGCGCGAGGTCGCCGACCGAGAAGGTCACCCGGCCGAGGTCGGTGAAGGGATAGATGACGAAGGAGGCCGGCTCGTACTCGCCAGGCGTGGCGACGAGGCGCAGGGGCTCGAAGGGCGCGCCGTCGGCGGGGTAGGCGTCGGGCAGACGCATGCGGTCGCTCATGGCCGGCACGGCATAGCAGGCGAGCGGCGCGTCGGGGCGTCCCCGGGCCGCGACGTCCGCGGCCACGCGCACGGCGTTGGCGACAACCAGCGGCCGCGCGCCGGCCAGGCTCCCGAGATACGCCTTCAGGGGGCCCTGCGCCTGGCGCTCACGCTCCGGAAGGCTCCGGACGAGGGCGTCCAAGGCGCCGGCGTCGAGGTGCTCGACCTGCGCGGCGATCCAGGTGGGAGCCAGCAGCGCGGCGGCAAGGGCGGCCAGGCCGCCGCGTACAGGCGGCGGCAGACGGTTCGGATGATCAAACATAGGCTCTCCCGCGAGGAGCGACAGGTGTGCCGTTCCTACCATCAACCGAATTCAACATCAGGTGAACGTGGGCATCCGGAATAAACGGAGGGGTGCCGCGTCCGCCCGCTACTCCACGGCCTTGCCGGCGGCGGGTGCCGGCGCCTCGCCGGTGGGCTTCTCCGCCTTCGCCGTCAGTTTCTTGATGTCGGCGATGAAGGCTTCGGGCGTGGCGTTGCGCGAGGCACCTAGCTGTCCGAGGCGGGTGACGCCATCCGGCGCCAGCAGGATATAGGTCGGGTAGCCCTCGACGCCGAACTGCCGGCTGAGCGTTTCGTTGCGGGAGACGAAATGCATCGGAACCAGCGTCTTGTCCCGGGGGAAGTCGATGAACACCGTCGCCAGGCTCTCCTTGGCATAGGCCGTCCATTCCGGCTTGGAGAAGACGAGCTTGTCCATCAGCTTGCACCAGCCGCACCAGTCGCTGCCGGTGAAGTTGACCAGAATGGGAAGGTTCTTCTCGCGGGCGAGCGCCTTGGCGGCGTCGAAGTCCATGGTCCATTCGCCGGTCTTGGCGCCCTTGGTGGCCGGCGAGGCTGCCAGGAGGGCCAGGGAGGCGGATGCGATGAGTGCGGCACTGATGAGTTGCTTGCGCATGTTGTTGCTCCTCTGATGGTTGACACGGCGTCCGCGCCCCGCCGGCTCCGTCCGACGGTCGGCTAGCGGCACGGAAGAGAGTATGGCGGCGCCCGTCCGGCAAGTCCAGTTCAATTGACATGCGGCGGCGCTGCTGGTACAGTGCACTGTTCTAAGTGCATGGGGCATTTGTACAACTGGAGAACACACGATGCTTGACTGGCGAATTGCGACGGGGCTGCTGACGGCGCTCCTGTTCCTCGGCTGCGAGTCCGACGAGCAGAGCGGCAACTTCTGGCAGGAGGAAGACACGGCGGCGCCGGCGGCAGCGCAGAGCGGGAGCAGCCAGAGCACGCAGGGCAGCCAGAGCTCCCAGGGAACCCAGAACACCGGCAGTTCGGAGCAGACGGGCGGTTCGAGCACGACGGCCGCCGCCGGCGACGAGGCGCCTTTCTCGTCTTTCCGCTTCTCCTACGGTGGCTTCAAGGGAGGGGGCGCCGCGCTCTCCGAGCCGCGCATCGCGAACCTGCGGATCTCGGGCGGCAGCATGTCCTACTCGTGGGCCGGACCGACCCTGGCGGCGTGGGGCCTGGGGAACTCGGAGGCGGGCGCCGTCTGCTGCCTCTTCGTCAAGAACAGCTCCGGTGCCTGGGTCGGCGGCAAGTTCGACTGGATCTCGACGAGCCGCACCTCGCGGTCGCTCGGCCATGTCACGGGCGGCTATGAAGGTTGGTCGCTCGCGGGTGTGCCCAATCCCTGCGAGGCGGCCTTCGTCATCATCAACTCAAGCGGCTCGCGGCGCTCGAACGTCATCGCCGGCACCTGGCAACGGTAGTCCATGCTGCCGACTGACCACGCGCGGGTAGTTTCCGCGCACAGTTGTCCGGCCGGACGCCCGGCCTGGCTTCCCGTGCTGGGACTTGTCCTGCTGGTGCACCTCCTGATCCTGCTGGGCTGGGCCTGCCGCCGCCCGCAGCGGCCGGGAAAAGCGCCGGAAACGCCGCCGGGCGGCGGGCTGGCCGCGGTTACGAACGCGCCGCCCGCGCGCGGGCTGCCGGCGCGCTTTCCGCCGGGCACCTACTTGCCAGACAAGCGCGAGATCGAGGCCAGCGGCGCGATCGACATGCCGACATTCTCGCCCGGCCGCGACCTGGTGTATGTCGACGACCCGCGCGTCTGGTGGGAGAGCGACCAGGACGGCGTCGCCGACGACGAGTGCGACCACTCGGTCCACCGGTGCTTGGAGGCCCCTCTTAAGCGGCTCGTCGAGGCGGTGGCCGCCCGCGGCGCGACGCTCAAGGTGCAGGACACCTACCGTCCGCAGGGGATCCACAACGGCCGCTCGCTGCACCGCGAGGGGCGCGCCATCGACCTCACCTGCGAGGGTATGGCGCTCGAAGAGCTGGCCAAGCTCTGCTGGGTGGCGGGTTTCGACTGGGTCTTCTACGAGCGCCCCAGCGGCGGCGGCGACCACATCCACGCTTCTGTGCGCCGCTGATTTCTGCTAACCTCGCCGCATGTCCGCCATTGTCCTGAAGCCTGACCGCGACTATTCCGTCGCGCGCCGACACCCCTGGATCTTCTCCGGCGCGGTCGAGCGCGTCGAGGGTGCGCCGGAGCCCGGCGAGACGGTCGAGATACGCGGCGCCGACGGTGCCGTGCTGGGAAGCGCCGCCTGGTCGCCGGAGTCCCAGATCCGCGCCCGCGTCTGGAGTCTTGATCCCGGCGAGGCCATCGACGCTGCCTTCATCGAGCGCCGCCTGGCCGCGGCCATTGCCGGCCGCGGCGTTCTGCTGGCGGCGGATGTCAGCAACGCCTTCCGTCTGGTCAACGCCGAGGCGGACGGCCTGCCGGGCGTGATCGTCGACCGCTACGACACCTGGCTTGTCTGCCAGTTCACCACGGCCGGTGCCGAGCGCTGGAAGCCGGTGGTCGCCGGGACGCTCGCGCGGCTCTGGCCCTGCGCGGGCATCTACGAGCGCTCGGATGCCGACGCGCGCGGGCGCGAGGGGCTGGCACCCGCCTGCGGCCGCCTGCTGGGGGAGGAGCCGCCCGCGCGGATCGAGATCCGCGAGCACGGCTGCCGCTACCTTGTGGATGTGCGCGGCGGGCACAAGACCGGCTTCTACCTCGACCAGCGCGACAACCGCGCCATCGTCGCGCCCCATGCCACGGGTGGCGACATGCTCAACGTCTTCGCCTACACCGGCGGTTTCGGCATCCCTGCGCTGCGCGCCGGCGCCGCCTCGGTGACGCACATCGACCTCTCGGCGGACGCCCTGGCGCTGGCCCGCGAGAACACCCGCCTGAACGTCTGCGCCGCCACAGCGGACGAAAACTTCATCGCCGGCAACGCCTTCGAAGTGCTGCGCTCCTTCCGCGACGCGCGCCGCAGCTTCGACGTCATCGTGCTCGATCCGCCCAAGTTCGTGGACGCCCGCAAGCACGTCATGGCCGCCTGCCGCGGCTACAAGGACATCAACCTGCTGGCCTTCAAGCTGCTGCGTCCGGGCGGCATTTTGGCGACCTTCTCCTGTTCGGGGCTTGTGACTCCCGAACTGTTCCACAAGGTGGTCGCCGACGCCGCGGTCGACGCGCGGCGCGACGTCCAGATCCTCCGGCGCCTGCAGCAGGCTTCCGACCATCCCGAGGGGCTCAGCTTCCCCGAAGGCCTCTATCTCAAGGGCCTGCTCTGCCGCGTCTCCTGAGCCGGCGTCGATTGCGATCGATTGCAGTCGAATGCTATCGACCACAGTGCCAGCTGTGCGGCCTACATGCCGTAGAGCGCGCGGAGCGACTCGTTGCCGGGCAGGCCGTCGTAGTACTCGCCGCGGGGGCCGATGTAGCGGTCGCCGGCGGCCCGGCGCAGCGTCACCGGCGTCTGCGAGCCGTTGGAGTTGCGGACCCAGATGGTGACCGTGGTTTCGGGTACCACGGCACTCGGCTGCACGTACTGCACTTCGCGGACCACGGTGGGCGTCTCGACGTAGCGCGTGGTGTAGACCACCTCGCGGCGTGGCGGCTCGGCGCAGACGTTCTGCAGTATGCTGCCGATGGCCAGTCCCGTCAGCAGGCCGCCGGCGACGTACCAGCCGCTGCGGTGGCCGTGGTGATCCATGTGGACGATGCGCTGCGGTGGCGGCGGAAATCCGTGCGGTCCGCGCGGCGGCGGTCCCCGGTGCTGCGCCAGTGCCGCGGAGGGCATGAGTGCGGTTGCCAGCAGGGCCAGGGCCATCGCGCCCGAGATCAGCTTCTTCATGGTCGTCTCCCTTCTTTCGCTTCAGACACCCTTTAGACGCGCCCGGCGCGGGTTCTATTCACGCGCCGCCGCGGCGCCGCGCGTTCAGGTGTCGGCGGCGGGCGCGCCGTCCGGCGCGGGGGCCAGCTTGCGGGCGGCGGCATCGAAGGCCTCGGCGGTCACCAGGTAGAAGTGGCAGCGACGGTCCAGGAGGGCGGCCAGCTCGCGCTGCAGTTCCGCGTCCAGAGGGTTCAGGACGGCGATCAGGCACTCCTCGCCCATGGACTCGAAGGGCAGGGCGCCCTGGCGGATCAGGTAGTCGGCCGGCACGTTGCCTAGATCGACCTGCCGGATCTCGAAGTTCTCCAGGGCGAGGAATGGCGCCTTTCCGGCCTTGGCGATGTGCCGCAGGACGCGGTCGAGACCGGGAAAGGCCCGATCCGCGAGGACGTGCTGCAGCGAGACGGTCGCCTGGCGCTCGTCGGAAACGAGGCGCGAGAGGTCCTCCACGAGCGCGGCATACTCCTCCTGCGTCAGCTCCTTGGCCTCCAGGAGCTTCCAGGCGAGATCCATCTCGCGGTGCAGGACCTGGCGCCGCAGGGCGACGCCGGAGCGCATGACGGCGGGATGGGAGCCCACGGGCTCCGGGGCGCCCGCGCCCGCGCCAGTTCCGCGCTGCGTGGCGGCCAAGGCCTCGAGGCTGCGCAGCGCCTCCAGGGCGTCGAAGTCGTTCTCGGCGAAGGGCTTCAGCCGCCGGATCACCTCGGGCGCGGCCTCGTGCGCCTGCTTGCGGATGACCACGGCGGCAAGGCGCAGCAGCGTGGCGCGGGCGAGCGGCAGGTTGCCCGTCTGCTCGTAGGCCAGCGAGAGGGCCTCCAGCGCGACCCGGTCCTCCGGCGCGCTATGCAGGATGCCCTCGAAAAGCGCGATGGCCTCTTCGATTTGACGGCCTTCCGCCGGTTTTGGTACCTTGTTTTCGTCCATGATCGTTCCTTCCGGCCCAGGAGACTCTAGTCCGCGCCATGCACACGGGAAAGGTTAGCAGGGTTGCCACGCGAAGGCAATGCCGCGGCGGCGCGGCGCCTGCGGCTCCCGCGCGTCCGGGGAGCATGCGCCGGATGGAGTCCGGCAGGGGGAACGGAAGGCTGACATGAACAACCGGAAGAGCGGCGGCGGACGGCTGACGGACGTGCTGGTGCGGCGGGGCGCCCTGACGGCGGAGGCCCTGGCCGAGGCCGAGGCCG